>JADFKX010000020.1 GCA_022564695.1 Chloroflexota bacterium
ACCCCAACTGGGGCCGCGTGCTGGCGGCGGTGGGCAACTCCGGCTGCCGCATGGAGGAGGCGAAGACCAGCCTCTGGCTGGTGGATGGCCAGGGGCATGAGCTGTGTCTCCTGAAGCAGGGCTCGCCGCAGCCGCTCGCTGAGGGGGAGGCGAAGCCGTACTTCGAGGCGCTGGAGGTACGCTTCCGTGTTGACCTGGGCCTTGGCGAGCATACGGCCACGGCCTGGGGCTCTGATCTCACGGAAGAGTACGTACGCTTGAACAGCATGTACACGACATGATGGGCTACAGATATTTTGTGGGCCAACACCCCAGCCTGAAGGCTGGGGCATGCAAGAGCGGATTGATGCCTCACCCTTGTAGGGTGCGGTTTGGGAGATACTCTGAGTAATGGATCGTTCTGACATCCTGGTCGCGAAGATAGGCGGCTCCACGCTGGGGGCCGACGACACGACGCTGGAGGACATCGTTGCCCTGCAGCGCCGCGGCCTGCGGCCTGTAGTCGTGCACGGTGGCGGCGCGCTCATCAGCGAGTGGCTAAAGCTGCACGGCGTGCCCACCCGCTTTGAGCGGGGGCTGCGCGTGACTGACGCCCGTACGCTGGACGTGGTGGTGGCGGTGCTGGCTGGGCTGGTCAACAAGCGGCTGGTGGCGGCGCTGACCGCGGGCGGCGGTCGTGCCGTAGGACTATCGGGGGTGGACGGCGGCTTGTTCAAGGCGCGTGTGCTGGACGGGAAGCTGGGCTACGTTGGTGAGGTGGCGGAGGTCAATGCGCGGTTGCTGCTAGACCTGATAGAGGACGGGTTGGTGCCGGTGGTGGCGCCCATCGCCGTCGAATGGCGGGGCGAGGCGCCGACGAAGCAGCTACTGAACATCAACGCCGATACCGCAGCGGGGGCGGTGGCGGTGGCGCTGGCCGCCCGCCGGCTGGTCTTTCTCACGGACGTCCCCGGCATCCGCGGCGAGGACGGGGAGACGGTCACGGCGCTCTCCTCGGCCCGGGCTGGCGCCCTGACTGAGGCCGGCGTTATTGAAGGGGGTATGATCCCCAAGGTGGAGGCGTGTCTCAAAGCGTCGGCGGCGGGCTGTCGCAGCATCATCGCCGACGGTCGCAAGAAGGGCGCACTGCTGGAGGCTATCGAGGAGCGGACGGGCACAGTGTTAGGATGAACGGAGGAGTATGAGCGAGAACTGGGCAGAGCTAGAGAGCAGGTATTTCTTCCCCGTTGGCAAGCGGCTGCCCGTGACGCTGGTGAAGGGGCAGGGCTGCCGGGTCTGGGACGAGGACGGCCGCGAGTATCTGGACTGCGTGGCGGGGATAGCGGCGGTGAGCCTGGGGCACTGTCACCCGGAGGTGGTGAAGGCTGTGCAGGAGCAGGCCGCGTCCCTGATGCATGTGTCCAACTACTACTACACGCAGCCCCAGATCAGGCTGGCCCAGCTCTTGTGTGAGCACAGCGGACTGGACAAGGTGTTCTTCTGCAACAGCGGCGCGGAAGCCGTTGAGGGGTGCATCAAGCTGGCTCGTAAGTGGGGGAAGGAGAAGCGCGACGGCGCCTTCGAGATCATCGTCGCCGAGGATGCTTTCCATGGGCGTACCCTGGCCACGGTCACCGCCACCGCCACCGAGAAGTACCGCGCGCCGTTCACGCCGCTGGTAGAGGGGTTCGTGCGGGTGCCGTTCAACGATGTGGAGGCGATCAAGCGGGCGACGACCGGCAAGACGGCCGCCGTTCTCCTGGAGCCGATTCAGGGTGAGGGCGGCGTCATCGTCCCTGATGACGATTATCTTCCGCAAGTAAGGGCCTGGTGCGACGAGGCAGGCATCCTGCTGATGGCTGACGAGGTGCAGTCAGGCATAGGCCGCGCCGGTGCCCTGTTTGCGCACCAGCTCTACGGCATCGAGGTGGACGTGATGGCGCTGGCGAAGGGGCTGGGCGGAGGCTTCCCCATCGGCGCTTTCCTGGCCAAGGACCACTGTGCGGTTCTGGGGCCGGGTGAGCATGGCACCACGTTCGGGGGGAACCCCCTGGCCACGCACGTCGGCTATACGGTGCTCAAGCACATCATCGAGAACGATCTCCCGGCCCAGGTGGCGAAGAAGGGCGAGCACCTGGAGCGGCGCCTGCACTCGCTGGCCGACCGCCATCCGATGGTGAAGGAGGTGCGCGGCAAGGGGTTGCTCTGGGCGATTGAGCTGGACCGCGCGGCGGCGGAGGAGGCGGTACGGTTATGCCTGGATGAGGGGCTACTGGCCAACAATGTGAAGCCCACAGCCCTGCGGCTGATGCCGCCGCTGACGATAACGGAGGAGGAGCTGGACCGGGCGGTGGAGATCGTGGACCGGGTGCTGGGCCGCATCGAATCCGGCACGCCGAAATGAGGCTGGAGGATGGCTGAGAAGATAGTGCTCGCGTACTCCGGCGGTCTGGACACCTCCGTTGCCGTGCGCTGGCTGAAGGAAGAAGGCGGCTACGAGGTGATCGCCCTGACCGTGGACGTGGGGATGCAGCGGCAACGCGAAGACGTACAGTCGCGGGCGCTGGCGGCGGGCGCGGCGAAGCTCGTCTGGCGGGACGCGCAGGAGACGTTCGTGAGCCACTTCGTGTTCCCGGCGCTGGCGGCCGGCGCCGTCTATCAGGGGCACTACTCGCTGGCGACAGCCCTGGCGCGGCCGCTGATCGCGCGTGAGATGGTGGAGGTGGCGCGGGCCGAAGGGGCGACGGCCGTCGGGCATGGCTGCACGGGCAAGGGGAACGACCAGGTGCGGTTCGACGTTGCCGTGCAGGCGCTGGCGCCTGAGTTGCGTATAGTGGCGCCGGTGCGGGACTGGGATATGGACCGCGAGGCGGAGATAGCTTACGCCCAGGAGCATTCGATACCGGTGCCGGTAACGCGCGAGAGCCCCTACTCCATCGACGAGAACCTGTGGGGCCGCAGCATAGAGTGCGGGGTGCTGGAGGACCCCTGGCAGGAGCCGCCGGAGGAGGTCTACGAGTGGACAGTGGCGCCGTCGCAGGCGCCGGACGCTCCTGCCTACGTGGAGATCGGTTTCGAGCGGGGTCTGCCGGTGACGCTGGACGGCCGCGATACGGACCCGGTGTCGCTGGTGCTGCGGCTGAACGAGATCGCCGGTAAGCACGGCGTTGGCCGAGTAGACATGGTGGAGGACCGGCTGGTGGGTATCAAATCGCGGGAGATATACGAGGCGCCGGCGGCGGTGACGCTGCTGGCCGCGCACGAGGCGCTGGAGGCGCTGACGTTATCGAAGGACCAGCGTCGTCTGAAGGCGCGTATCGCGCAGGAGTACGCGGAGCTGATCTACAATGGCCTCTGGTTCACGGCACATCATGAGGACCTGGCGGCCTACGTGCAGTCTACCCAGAGGCACGTCACGGGCGCGGTACGGCTGAAGCTGCACAAAGGCATGGCCACGATAGTGGGGCGGAAGTCGCCGAAGAGCCTGTACGACTACGCGCTTGCGACGTACGACAGGGCGGACCAGTTCGATAGGTCGGCGGCGGCTGGGTTCATTCACATTTGGGGGCTGCCGGTGCGCGTGCAGGCGCAGGCGCAGAAGGACTCCGAATGAGCCCCTCACATAAATGTCGGCCTGTCCGTGCTGGGCACCGCTCCTGGTGGGGAAACGATAGCTATCACGTGCAGTCCGTCGCCTGGCAGGCGGCCGGCTGGCGCGTGTTCAAGGTAGATATGGCGCGCCAGGTAGTCACCTTTATCCGGGCGTCGTGACCCTCCGCATCACCGCTGTCCTGTTCGACCTGGGCGACACGCTGTGGCACTTCCCCAGCATGCCGCCAGTGCAGGTGATCCGCTCCGAGACGGTGGGGCGCCTGTCGCGGCTGCTGGAGAGCTGGGGCGAGGAGGTCACGGACGAGCGGTTTTACCTGGGCCGCGATATCCGTCTGGCGGTGGAGGAGGAGACCTCGCGCGCTTTTCACGGCGATAGCCTGGATCCCGGCTATCCGGAGCTGTGCCGGAGAGTGGCCGCGCGCAACGGCCTTTCGCTCACGCCGGAGCAGGGCGAGGAGCTGTGGGAGGCCTGGAACCTGGGCGGCCAGTTCCTGGGGCGCACGCTGTTCCCGGGGGCGCTGGAGACGTTGCGCTGGCTCAAGGAGAGTGGCTTCCGGCTGGGCTCCGTGACCAATCGCGGCTACGGTGGTCCCCGCTTCCATCAGGAGATGCGTGACCTGGGTCTGGCGGAGCTGTTTGAGGTGGTGGCGCTCTCCTGCGATGTCGGTTTCCTGAAGCCGCACCAGCGCATCTTCGAGTACACGCTGGATGCGATGCAGCTGACGCCGCAGGAGACGGCGATGGTGGGCGATAGCATGCACGCCGATGTGGGGGGCGCCAAGGCGCTGGGGATGACGGCGATCTGGTGCCGGCCCCCCTTGGACGAACCGGTGGAGGCCGCAACGGACCCGCCGGAGGTTGAGGGCAGCGTGCGCCCGGACTACACCATCGGCACTGTCAGCGAGATTCGCGGCCTGCCGCCGTTCGCGGACGGAGGCCCGAAATGAGCCGGCTCTCCCTCTGGGCGGGCCTGGCCGCGCTCGCCCTTGCGGCCATCGTCTACGCGGCCTGCTCCGGCGCCTCCTCGCAGGAAGCCATACCGACCCCCGTACCTTCGCCATCGCCATCGCCTTCGCGAGTACTCAGTTCGGAGGAGAGCGGTCCCCCGCAGGTGGAGGCGGGCGCCCCCATAGGCGACCCAACGGTTGAGCCTTCTAAGCCGCAGGAGGCGGAGGTGATCTACATAGGGCCGCGTGACGTGAAGGCCGTGGCGCTGACATTCGACACCGGTGTCCAGGCTGGGAGCATGTCGGAGACACTGGATATCCTCAAGGAGCATGGCACGGCGGCCAGCTTCGGCATCACGGGCGAGTGGGCGGTAACCAATCCTGATCTCCTGAAGCGCATCGTTGACGAGGGCCACTCTGTCATCAACCACTCCTGGAGTCATGCTTCCTTCACCGGCGAGGATACCGAGACCGAGCCGCTGACCGCCGACCAGATGCGCGACGAGCTGCGGCGGACGGAGGAGAAGATCCAGGAGATCGCTAAGGTGAGCACCAAGCCGTACTTCCGGCCTCCCTACGGCGACTACGACCAGCTCGTCAACCAGGTGGTGCTGGCGGAGGGATACGAGTACAACGTGCTCTGGCTAATCGACTCACTGGGATGGGAGGGGCGCTCTACGAACTACATCGTCTCCGTCACCCTGGCCAACGCCTTCAACGGAGCGATCTTCCTGTACCACATCGATAATCCACGGGACGCCGCCGCGCTGGAGGAGATCATCGTGGGCCTCAACGAACGGGGCCTGCAGATGGTCACGATACCGCAGCTTCTTGGTGGGGAGCCTCTGCCGACGCGGACGCCTACTCCCATCCCCACCCCCACTCCTGCTCCGCTGCCGACCTTAGTTCTGGCGCCAGCGCCCGCGGTGGCGCCGCCGCCGCAACCTGTTGCTACGGCAACGCCTACTCCACAGCCACCGACGCTGCCGATTTCGACGCCGACGCCGACGCCGACGATAGCGTTCGCCCAGATCGCCATCGACGACTTCGAGTCCGGGGACGTCAGCGGCGGATTCGGTTGGGCCGCCCCCTGGTGGTCCACCTCGTTTGTCGTCGGGGAGGGCGAAGCTCAGTCGGGATCGCGCTTCCTAGATATGGCGGCCAGTGGCTCCGCCCTGAGGTGGGCCAACCGGCTGGACCAGGGGGAGCTGCGCCTGCGGTTCTGGGCCCGGTTCGACTCCCTGGAGGCCGAAGACTCGGCGTTCGTCTGGGTTGGCAGCGACGGCGTCAACTCGACGTTATACTCTTTGTTTGACGAAGACAAGAACGATAACGCCTGGCATTTCTATGATCTCGCCGTCCCGGTGCCGGAAGGGGCTGAACTGGTGTTCGTGCGCTTCCAGGCTCAGATGGACCCCCGGGACGACCTCTGGCACATCGACGATGTTGAGCTGGGCACGCCGCTCCAGTAGCCGCGCGCCTGCCGGCAGGCAGGCTATAATGGCCCCACGATGTCTGACAGTACGTCTCCACAGAGTCCTACAGCCCGCGGCCTGGACCGACGGGCGCTGAAGTACAGCGCCTCCATCGCCTTTGACCGGAGGCTGTACGCCCACGATATCGCCGCTTCGATAGCTCACGCCCGCATGCTGGCCAAGCAGGGGATCATCCCCGGCGATGACGCGGAGGCGATAGCGCGGGGGCTAGAGGATATCCGCGCTGAGATCGAGCGCGACGAGTTCCCCTTCCACCAGGAGCTGGAGGATATCCACCTGAACATCGAGGCGCGGTTGAAGGAGAAGATAGGTGAGGCGGCAGGGCGGTTGCACACCGCCCGCTCCCGCAACGACCAGATCGCCACGGATATGCGGCTGTACGTCATGGAGGCGTGCGACCGGGCGGCGGCTGGTGTGAGGGACGTACAGGCGGCGTTGCTGACGCTGGCGGAGGCGAACCGGGATGTGATCATGCCCGGCTACACGCACCTTCAGCGGGCGCAGCCCCTGCTGATGGCGCACCATCTTCTCGCCTATTTCCAGATGCTGGAGCGGGACGGCGAGCGGTTCGGCGATTGCCGGCGGCGGGCGGACGCCCTTCCCCTAGGCTCGGGGGCGCTGTCCGGTGTGCCCTACCCAATCGACCGCGAATTCGTGGCCCGAGAGCTCGGCTTCTCGCGGCTGGCCGAGAACAGCGTAGACGCCGTCGCCGACCGCGATTTCGTGGTCGAGTACCAGTCGGCGGCGGCGATGACGATGATGCACCTGTCGCGGCTGGCGGAGGAGATCGTGTTGTGGGCCAGCGACGAGTTCGGCTTCATCGGCCTGCCGGAGGAGTTCTCTACCGGCTCCAGCATCATGCCCCAGAAGCGGAACCCGGACGTGGCGGAGCTGGCCCGCGGCAAGACCGGCCGCGTCTACGGCAACCTGATGGCGATATTGACGACGCTCAAGGGGCTTCCTCTGGCCTACAACCGCGACCTGCAGGAGGATAAGCAGCCGCTGTTCGATACGGTGGATACGCTTACGGGTACGCTGGAGGTGATGGCGGCTATGCTGCCGGCGCTGCGGGTGGACCCGCTGCTGCCGGAGGCGGCCGCCCGCGGCTCCTACGTCCTGGCCACGGATGTCGCGGATTACCTTGTGCGCAAGGGCACCCCCTTCCGCGATGCCCACCAGGCGGTGGCGGAGCTGGTACGCTACGCCCAGATGGAGGGGAAGGCGTTGCCTGAGCTATCGCTGGAGGAGTACCGTCGCTTCAGCCCGGCCTTCGAGGAGGACGTGCTGGCGATCGACCTGCGAACGGCGATAGAGGCGCGGGACGCGCCGGGTGGCACGTCTTCGCGGCAGGTGGAGGCGGCGCTCAAGCGGGCGCGGAAGCGGCTGGGGGGGAAGCGGTGACAGGCGCCGTCAAGCTGGCGCCCTCGATACTGTCGGCGGACTTCGCGCGGCTGGGTGAGCAGGTGCGGGAGGCGGAGGCCGCCGGCGCCGGCTGCATCCACATCGACGTGATGGACGGCCGCTTCGTGCCGGTGATCTCCCTGGGCACGCCCATCGTGGAGGCGATCCGGCGGGTGACGGAGCTGCCGCTGGACATTCACCTGATGATCGAGCAGCCGGAGCGACACGTCGGCGCGTTCATGGATGCCGGCGGCGATGTTATCAACGTGCACGTGGAGGCCACGCGGCACCTGCACCGCATCGCGCGGGAGGTGCGGGGCCGGGGCAAGCTGGCCGGGGCCTGCATCAACCCCGGCACGCCGGTGAGCGTTCTGGAGTCGATGCTGCCGGAGCTGGATCAGGTGATAGTGATGAGTGTGAACCCCGGCTGGAGCGGCCAGAAGTTCATCGAGGGGGCGCTGCCCAAGGTGCGGCGGCTGCGGGAGATGATCGACGAAGCGGGTCTGATGACGGAGATCGAGGTGGACGGCGGCGTGACGGCGGAGAACGCGCCGGCCTGCGCGGCGGCGGGGGCAAACGTGCTGGTGGCGGCCTCGGCGGTGTTCAACGGCCCCGCCTCCGTGGCGGAGAACATGTCGCGGCTCAAGGAAGCGCTGGCGGCGGGCGCGAAGTAGGGCGCATAGGGGCAGTATTATGGTGGACGAGGCAGTTCTAGCTAACCTCAAGGCGGTGCTCGCTCAGGCTGAAGCAACCGAGGATAGCCTACGAGCACTTGATTCTAAACTCGAATTCGGGCGCTCCGATCCTATTGTGCAGCAAGTGAATAGTTTGTTGCGACAAGCTGCCGAGGGCCTCGCGAGAGCTGAACTGGGAGCACCTGTGCCTAAGGCGGTGACACCGTCAAGTCCAGCAGCTCGTACTGTGAGCCTCGGTGATCTGTTGATCGCGGCTTCTAACTTGAGGGCGGTCCTAAGAACTGTCCTGCCAGAAAAGAGCGAGGAAGGCTCCGCGAGAGGGGAAGAGGTGGAGCGCCTGAAGGCCAAACTAGCTGAAGCCGAAGTTCGTTCGCTATATGTCGTCGACGATGAGCTGCGGGACAGATGTATGGACCTTCTTGTGCGGCCGGGGAAGGCGGACACGGCCGTACGCGACGCCGCTGTGGTTCTTGAACATCGGATTCGTAAGGCTGCCGGGTTGGGGCCAGAGGACTATGGAGTCAGTCTAGTGGATAAAGCTTTGAGTCCTAAGACTGGCTTGCTCGATTTCGGAGGGCTGAAGCCCGAACGGGAAGGAATACATCAGCTATACAGGGGGGTCATCGCGTTCTTCAAGAATCCCACCTCTCACCAGATCATCCAAGACTATGATGTGACGCGTGCCCGCCAAGTGGTGGGACTCATCGACCTGCTTCTGCAGTTGCTTCGGGAGGCGAAGAGAAAAGAGGCTGCTGCCGAGACCAGGAAACCAGCTACACCGCGGTCTTGAGCTGCGTGCGCAGGCAGCGGGTGCAGACTTTCAGTCGTATCGTCTGACCCTCAATGACGAACGTCCTCTTCTGCACGTTAGCCTTGAACGTGCGATTTGTCTTCGGGGCCTTGCGTTCCCAGCGCCCCGCGTGCTTGTGTCTGATATTGCGGCCGAATCTGGTACCCTTACCGCAGACGTCACATCTAGCCATCTAGCTTACCTTTACCGCCCGTACGGGCGTGTTAGAATGCAGCGGAAAGAATGATAGCATCCGCGTTCGGCAGCGGCAAGGCGGGCCTGCTCCCGGGGGCCTTACTTCTGGCCTTGTCGCCTCGTAATCAGCCATGGCAACCCGCGTAACCATCGAAGCGCTCTCCGGTGGCCAGCTCCGCGATATGTTCGCCGCCGCCGCCGCCTGGCTGGAGAAGCACACCGAGTCCGTCAACGCGATCAACGTCTTCCCCGTTCCCGACGGCGACACCGGCACCAACATGTACCTCACCATGCGCTCCGTTATGGAGGAGGCGCAGCGCTGCCCGGAGGAGGGCGCGGGGGCGATCATGGCGGCGATGTCGCAGGGCGCGCTCATGGGCGCCCGCGGCAACTCCGGCGTCATCCTATCGCAGATCATCCGCGGTATGACGCGGGCGGTGGGCGAGGCTGAGAGCGTCGATGCCGCTACCTGGGTTCGGGGGCTGGAGGAAGGCGCGGCCGGCGCCTACAAAGCGGTCACCAAGCCGGTGGAGGGCACGATCCTCACCGTGATGCGAGAGGCGTCCGAGGCGGCGCGACAGACGTTCGACTCGGAAGGGCCCGACATCCTGGGTGTGATGGAGGCGACGCTGGAGGCGGCCTCGCAGAGTCTGGAACGCACGCCGGAGCTGCTGCCGGTGCTGGCGGAGGCCGGCGTTGTGGACGCCGGCGGCAAGGGGCTATTGGTGTTGCTGGACGGCATGACACGGCACCTCAAGGGCGAACCGATGGATGTGGCGGTCGGCGTCACGGAGGAGCAGGTCGGCCAGGAATGGCTGGCAGTGACCTCCCAGCTACATGGCCAGGAGGATTCGCTGTACGGGTACTGCACGGAGTTCCTCATCGGCGGCAAGGAGATGGAGCCGGACTCGGTGCGGAACCGCATGCTGGAGTTGGGCGACTCGGTGCTGGTGGTGGGCGACGACCGGCTGGTGCGTGTACATGTGCACACGGACGATCCCGGCGCGGCGCTGAGCCATGGCACGGGCGTAGGCTCGTTGCTCCAGGTGAAGGTGGACAACATTCGCCAGCAGGCTGACCGCTTCCTGGAGATGCACGAAGGTCGAGCCGAGGTTGAGGCCCAGCCGGAGGCGATCTCGACGGTCGCGGTGGCCGCCGGCGAGGGGATGGCGACGGTCTTCCGCAGCGTGGGCTGCACGAAGGTTGTGTCGGGCGGCCCGACGATGAACCCCAGCACCCGCGATATCCTGGACGCGGTGGAGGCCTGCTCTTCAGATGACGTGATCCTGTTGCCGAACGATAAGAACATCATCATGGCGGCAAAGCAGGCGGAGGAGCTGACACAGAAGCGGTTGCGGGTGGTGGGGACGCGCTCCATTCCTCAGGGCATCGCCGCCCTTCTCGCCCTGAACCAGGACGCGGAGCTGGAGGCGAACGTGACGGCGATGGAGGAGGCGCGGCAGGGGGTGTTCACGCTGGAGGTCTGCCGGGCGGTGCGCTCCACCAGGATTGGCGGGGTCAAGGTGCGCGAGGGGCAGATCATCGCCATCGTAGACGATGAGCTGAAGCTGGTGGCGGAGACAGCGGAGGAGGGGGTGCTGCGTGCGCTGGAGGGCGTTGAGGCGGAGGGAGTCAGCCTGGTAACGTTGTATTATGGGGAGGACACCAAGCAGGCGGAGGCGGAATCGCTGGGGGAGCGGGTGAAGCAGGCGTTTCCCCAGTACGATGTGGAAGTCGTGTGTGGCGGACAGCCGCACTACAACTATATCGCCTCCGTAGAGTAGCCCCTATTCCAACTGGGCTACAGTGGCTGATATACTGCCCGTATGGCCGTTCGCATAGTCACCGATAGCACCGCTGACATGCCCCTGGAGACCGCTCACGCGCTCGGCATCTCTATCGTCCCCCTGAGCGTCGTCTTCGGCGAAGAGGTGTTCCGCGAGGGGGTCGACATAAGCCACGACCTGTTCTACGACAAGCTGGCTCACGGGAAAGTTCTGCCGACCACCTCCGCGCCCTCGGTGGGGGATTTCCTGGAAGTGTACGAGCCGCTGTTGAAGGAGACGGACGAGATCGTCTCCGTACACCTCTCCTCCAAGCTATCGGCGACGTATAACAACGCCTGTCAGGCGGCGCAGATGTTGGCCGACCGCGGGGCACGGATAGAGGTGATGGATTCGCAGGTAGTCTCCCTGGGCCTGTCGTTTGCGACGATGGCGGCGGCCCGGGTCGCACGGGAAGACGGCGACATTGATCGGATAAAAGCGGTCGTGGACAGTACGATACAGCGTATCCGCATCTACATCTTGCTGGACACGCTGGAGTACGTTCGTCGGGGCGGCCGTATCGGCCGGGCCAGGGCGTTCCTGGGGACGATGTTGCGGGTGAAGCCGTTGCTCGCCCTGCGGGACGGTGAGGTCCACCCGCACGAGCAGGTGAGGACGAGGGCCCGCGCCCTAAATCGGCTGTTCCAGATCGCAACATCGTATCCCAATATTCAGGAAGTGGCTATCGGGTATTCCACTAACCCGCAGGACGCACACGACTTTGAGCAGCGTCTGGCGGAGGCTATGCCGAACGTGAACATCTGGGTGGCACGCTTTGGTCCGGTGATAGGTACTCACGGTGGCCCCGGCGTTCTGGGCCTTGGCCTGCTGGAGGGGGAAGAGTAGCCGCTTGACGGAGGCGCTCCAAAGTCTGCACAAGGTTCTGGCACTTGAGCGCTCGCGGAAGTTCGCGGACACGGCGGTGATTGGCGGCCTGGACGCGTATCTGCAGCACTTCCTCTCAGAGCAGCTCATCCCGCCCGATCACCGCTTTCAGCGCGTTCTGCGCTCTCTGCCGCCCGATGGATACCGTGCCTTACACCCGGTGCAGCGTCGCCGTGTGGTGGAGGAGCTGGAGCTGGCGTTGAAGGCGCCACTGCCCGCAGCCTCCGCCCGGCCTGCCGAGACCCGAAACTCAGAAACCGTCCCTGACCGCCGGCCGCCACGAGGGAGCCGCGAGAGTGTCCGGCCTCGGTCGGCCGTCGTGGGGACGATGGACTCGTCGGTGGAGGTGTTGAAGGGGGTCAGCCGCGGCTACGCCGGCAAGCTCAAAAAGCTGGGCGTGGAGAAGGTGGGCGATCTGCTCTGGCTGTTCCCCTTCCGGTACAGCGACTTCTCGCAGGTGAGGCCCATCGCCAAGCTGATCGTGGGCGAGGAGCAGACGGTGCTGGGCGACGTCTGGTCGTCCGGCGCGGGCATGGTCGGTCGCCGCAGGGCCAGCGAGGTGGTGATCGGAGACGAGACGGGGACGCTGCGGATAGTCTGGTGGGGTCAGACTCACGTGGCGCGCCAGTTGAAGGAGGGCATGAAGATCGCCCTGAGCGGCAAAGTGACGGCGTTCCGCGGCCAGCTGCAGATGGAGAACCCGGAGTGGGAACCGATCGAGGGGGAGTCGCTGCACACACGTCGGCTGGTCCCGGTGTACCCGGGCACGGAGGGTCTGCCCCAGCGGCTGGTGCGGCGGCTGGCCCGTGAGGCGGTTGACGCCTTCGCGGACGAGCTGCCGGAGACGCTGCCGGAGGATGTCCGCGGCCGTCTCAAGGTGCTGCCGGTGAGGCAGGCGATGCGTCAGATGCACATCCCTGAGTCATCGCAGCAGGCGGCGGAGGCGCGGAGGCGGTTCGCGCTGGAGGAGCTGCTGCACATAGAGCTGGGGGTGGTGCGAAGGAGGCTGTCCTGGCAGGCGGCGGGGGCGGCGCCCAAGCTGGCGCTGCCACAGCCTGTCCGCGATGGCTTCGTCCGCTCCCTGCCGTTCGCCCTGACGGCGGCCCAGCGGCGGGCGGTCGACGAGGTGCTGAGCGATATCGGGGAGAGCGTGCCGATGAGCCGGTTGCTGGAGGGCGACGTGGGCAGCGGCAAGACGGTGGTGGCCGTCGTGGCGTTGCTGGCGGCGGTGGCCAGCGGCTACCAGGGCGCGATCATGGCCCCAACGGAGGTTCTGGCGGAGCAGCACTACCGCACGTTCTGCAGCCTATTCTCAGGTGGTGATGAGGAAGGGCTGTGGCGGGACGTATTCTCGCCGGAGTATCTGAAGAAGCCGCTGCGGATAACATTGCTGAGGGGGAGCCTGAAGGCCTCGGAGAAGGCGGCGGCTCAGGACAGCATCGCGCGGGGGGAGACGGACATCGCTATCGGCACGCAGGCGCTGGCCCAGAGTGAGGTCTCGTTCCAGCGCCTGGGCTTTGTGGTGGTGGACGAACAGCACCGCTTTGGCGTGGAGCAGCGCGCGGCGTTGCGGCAGAAGGGGGTCTGCCCGCACACGCTGGTGATGACCGCCACCCCGATCCCCCGCACCCTCGCCCTCACCGTCTACGGCGACCTGGACATTACCGTCCTGGACGAGATGCCGCCGGGGCGGCCGCCGGTCAAGACTTATCGCCTGCGACCGGATCAGCGCCGGCAGGCGTATGACTTCCTGCGCAAGCAGATAGGCGCCGGACGGCAGGCGTACGTCATCTGTCCACTGGTGGAGGAGTCTGAGGCGGTGGCGGCGCGGGCAGCGGTGCAGGAGTACGAGCGGCTGTGCAGCGATGTGTTCCCAGACCTGCGCCTGGGCCTGTTGCACGGCCGCATGACGCCGGGGGAGAAGGACGCGGTGATGCGCGAGTTCCGGGACGGCGGCCTCCATATGCTGGTGTCCACGGCGGTGGTCGAGGTTGGGATCGACGTCCGGAACGCCACCGTGATGCTGGTGGAGGGCGCGGACCGGTTCGGGCTGGCCCAACTGCATCAGTTCCGGGGCCGCGTACGGAGGAGCAGCGAACAGGCCTACTGCCTGCTGCTGTCGGAGAACCCGTCGGAGGAGGCGCAGGAGCGGCTGCGCATCATGGAGACGACCCACGACGGCTTCAAGCTGGCCGAGGAAGACCTGCGTATACGCGGGCCGGGAGAGTACTTCGGAACGCGACAGTCCGGTTTGCCTGACCTCAAGGTTGCGCGTTTAACAGATGTGGTCTTCATTGAGCAGGCCCGCGCGGAGGCGATCCGCCTGCTGGAGGCCGATCCGGAGCTGGAGCAGCCGCAGAATCGGGCGCTGGCGGCGCGAATGGAGGAGCTGTGGGGTCGCATCACGGCGGAGGTGTCCTAGCGCCGCTCCATTTCGGGGCGGTATGATGCTTTCAGGAGACCGATGATTAAGCAAGAGTTGGAACGGCTGATATCGGAGGCGGTCCGCCGGGCGGGGGAGGCCGGTGACCTGCCGGCCGTCGCAGTGCCGGACGTGCCACTGGAGCGTCCGCAAAGACCGGAGCATGGCGATTACGCCTCCAGCCTGGCGTTGCGACTGGCACGCTCGGCGCGGATGAGCCCTCTGGAGATAGCGGGGATCATCGCCAAACACACGAAAGTGGATGAGGCTGTAGCATCGGTGGACGTGGCGCCGCCGGGGTTCGTGAACTTCCGCCTGGCGCCGTCCTGGCTGGCGGCTCAGGTGGACGCCGTCCTCCAGGCGGGCGAGCGCTTCGGGGACGTTTCCCTGGGCAAGGGGGAGTCGCTTCAGGTGGAGTACGTATCGGCGAACCCAGTGGGGCCGATCCACGTGGGCAACGGTCGCGGCCTGGCGTTGGGGGACACGCTGGCTAACGTACTCGCCGCCGCGGGCTACCAGGTACAGCGCGAGTACCTGGTGAACGACGGCGGTACGCAGACGGAGACGTTCGCAGCCACCCTGTACGCCCGCTATCAGCAGTTGTTCGGACGCGAGGTGGAGATACCGGAGGGTGGCTACCCAGGCGAGTACATGATCCACCTGGCGGAGAGGCTGAAGGAGGAGAAAGGCGACTCCCTGCTGGCGCCGCCGGGAGAGCCGTACCCGCCGGAGCTTCACGAACTGGGCGTGGCGCGGATGATGGACGTTATCAAGGACGACCTGACGATGGTGGGCGTCCACTTCGACCGCTGGTTCTCCGAGCGGTCGCTGTATGCGGACGGCACGTACGAGAAGGCGATGGCGCACCTGCGGGAGGGCGGCTTCGTGACGGAACGCGAGGGCGCAGTCTGGCTCTCCGCCTCGGAGCTGGGGGACGAGAAGGACAACGTGCTGGTGCGGTCGACGGGCGCGCCCACCTACTTCGCGTCGGACGTGGCCTACCACTACGATAAGTTCCTGGTGCGCGGCTTCCAGCGCGTCATCAACGTCTGGGGCGCCGATCACCAGGGGCACGTGCCGCGGATGAAGGCGGCGGTGGCCGCGCTGGGGGTGGAACCTGAGCGGCTGACGATAATCGTCTATCAGCTTGTCACCCTGAAGCGGGGCACGGAGGTGGTGCGCCTGTCCAAGAGGGCGGGCGAGATCGTCACGCTGCGGGAGGTGGTGGAGGAGGTGGGGGCGGACGCGGTGCGCTTCTTCTTCGTGTCTAGGTCGGCCGATTCGCACATGGACTTCGATCTGGAGCTGGCGAAGCGGCAGAGCGCCGAAAACCCCGTCTACTACGTGCAGTACGCCCACGCGCGCATCGCCGGCATTCTGTTGCACGCGAAGGAGCGGATATCGTCGTTCGACGACGGCGACGTCTCGTTGCTGACGCACGAGTCGGAGCTGGCGTTGGTGCGCAAGATGCTCCAGCTGCCGGAGCTGGTGGAGGGTGTTGCCCTCAGCCTGGAGCCGCACCAGCTCCCCTACTACGCTATGGACCTGGCGACGGCGTTTCACGACTTCTACGAAAAGTGCCGCGTGGTGTCCGATGATGAGGCGCTCTCCAAGGCACGACTGAAGCTGGTGGCGGCGGCGAAGCTGGTGCTGGCGCGGGCGCTTGGGCTCATTGGCGTGAGCGCGCCGGACCGGATGTAGTCGGCAGCTGCGGCTCATCTTGGCGAATCTCTGCACCAGAACTAGGGCCTCTTGACGGGGTGCCAATAAAGGCGTACATTTATTCTGATTTGCGCCAAGATGTATGAAAGGAAGGCACCTATGGTCCTAACAACAGCCTATATGACATCGATGAAGAACATTTCAAGCATCCTTGAGTCACTCAAGGATGCTGGCGTGCCGCCTCGTTTCACACATGAGTTTCTCAAAGGACTCGGCTTCACGAGCTCAAATGACCGAGCCATTCTGAACGTCCTCAAAGGGCTTGGGTTCCTTGACCAGCAGGGCGTTCCCACTGAGCTCTACAAGCAATACCGTGACAAGACCAAGTCCAAGCGGGTGCTGGCAGAGGCCCTACGTGAGGCCTATGGCGATCTGTTTCTGGCGCACGAGAAGGCTAACCAGCTGTCGCCTGAGAAGATAAGGGGGTTCTTCGCCAGTAAAACGGGTAAGGGGGAACGCGTCGTTGAGCAAATGGCTGCGACGTTCCGTACGCTTGCACAGTATGCTGATTTCTCGGGAGCCCCGGCACCGGTGACCGTCGAAGCGGTGCCGCCGGAAGGTCTAGAGCAGGCCGCTGAGAAAATAGAGGCGCAAGAGCGGCCGCGTCGCGCAGTGGACGCGGAGTTTCACTACAATATACAGATCCATCTCCCGGCCACCCGTGACATAGCAGTGTATAATGCCATCTTTAAAGCAGTGCGTGAGAACCTTGGGTAGAAGCGTCCGATGAGACTCAGAGACATGCAGAACTTCGTATTCCGCGGCATCTTGACTGAGGCAAACCTCGAGGAGGATGGGTGGATTCCGCCTCATGATCCAGTCGGGAAGGTCGGCGAGCGGACGGGAATCAATTTAGAGGATTTCAGTCTACAGATAAGGAACCAGGCGCTCCGGATGGCTGAGGTCTACACTTTCTTCTTTTCGTTTGAGAACTCGGTCAGGGAGCTTGTTGAATCCCGCCTGCGCGAGGCGCTTGGCTCGCAGTGGTGGGATAATGGAGTCCCTCAGGCCGTGCGCAAGAAGGTGGACTTGCGCCGAGATAAGGAGAAGGCAAATCGCTGGCACCAGGCGCGCGGGGGCAGTGACATTTACTATGCCGACTTTGGTGACCTATCACGGGTGATCATAAGTAACTGGGAGCTCTTTGAGGATCTGTTCCCGGCTCAGGACTGGATTAGTAGCCGTCTTGACGACTTGGAAATGTCGCGCAATGTGATAGCGCACAACGGAATCCTTGCGGACGTGGAGGTTAACCGGATTGAGCTATACCTTCGGGACTGGCTTGAGCAGGTCGGTTAGCCTGGAAGATTAGGTTCGCCGGCGGATGCCCCAACTTCCCCTTTCGACCAGCGGCAAGACGGCGGCGGCGGTCGCACGGGTCTGCGCTCAGGAGGCCGGCCGGATCGCCATGGACGCCTTCGGACGGCGTCAGGACGTGCAGGTCAAGGGCCGGGGTAACTTCCTGACCGAGACCGATCTGGCCGCGGAACGGGCCGTGCTGGCGATTCTCCGAACGGAGTACCCCGAGCACGAGCTGCTGGCCGAAGAGTCGGCTGCGGCACCGAAAGGTGAGGGGTGGATGTGGGTGGTGGACCCGCTTGACGGCACGCACAACTTCTCGCGAGGGATACCGTACTTCGCGTTCAACATTGCTCTCTGCTACGGGCGGGAGCCGTTGCTGGGGCTGACCTACGCGCCGGCTACGGGCGAGGAGTTCTTCGCCGAGGCGGGCAAGGGGCTAACGTTAAACGGGCAGCCGGCGCGGGCTTCGACGGCGGAGGGGCTGAGCGACTGCGTGCTGGGGGCGGACCTGGGCTACGAGGACGCGCGTGCGGCGCGGATGCTGGAGCTGGTGGCGGAGGTTTGGCCTGTGCAGAGCGTGCGGGTGATGGGCAGCGCCGCCTTGGGGCTGGCCTACGCCGCCTGCGGCCGCTACGACCTGTTCATGCACAACTTCCTCTACCCGTGGGACATCGCGGCGGGTATCGTGCTGGTCAAGGAGGGCAGTGGCGCTATTCTGGACCGCGACGGCGGCGCTGTAGGCATCGACAGCGAGGGTATGGTGGCGGGGGCACCAAAGGCGGTGGAGGAGCTGCTTTCGCTGGCCAAGGGGAGGCCGTGGAGGGGGTAGGCCGCGCAGTGGGGGAATGCTCCACAGAATAGGAGGCTTTGTCCGATTGCCACGATACAGGGGGCGCATTATGCTTGTAGCGGACTACGGCGAATGGACCCTACGAAGGGTGGTGTCGATCCGCGGACCCGAGCAGGTGAGATGACGTGAGCAAGGGAAAGCGACGCCGCGAGGCCCGCCGTAGGGCGCGGCAGCGGCGCGAAGATCAGCCAGCCGAACGCCCACCACTGGCGGAGGACGCGGCGGCAGTGGCCGCCGGGCCCGAGTACGATGAGAGTCCCGGTCGCGAAGAGGAGGCCGTACCCTCCTCGGCGGAGGCGCGGTACGGCCGGGCCGCTCGCAAGCGGGCCAAGCGGAGGGACGTCGGCTCGTGGGAGCGAGTGCGCAGCCTCCGCGTGCCGCCCTGGCTGATCGTGACGCCGGTCATGGTGATAGCGGTCGCGGTTCTGGCATACTTTGTTCTCAGCAGTGGCTCTTCGGGGGTTACCGGGGGCGGCTCGTCGGCGACGCCGACGCCGGACCCGCGTGTGGAGGGGCTGCCGGTGGCGGAGACGATCGAGATCGTG
>JADFKX010000162.1 GCA_022564695.1 Chloroflexota bacterium
TACCCGCGCCGGCGGATAGCCGATCTGGGCGTCCTCCGCCATGTAGATCAGATCGCTGCACAGGACCATGTCCGTGCCGCCGCCCACGCACCAGCCGTGTACCTGCGCTATCACCGGCTTCGGGCTCTCCCACAGTGACATGAACGCCCGCACGTTGCGTGACATGCCCAGGTAGTCGCGTACCGGGTCCCACTGGCCGGACATCGCCCGCTGCGACGCGTCTTCGGCCTTCGTGCCCCAGTCGAGGTCGTATCCGGCGCAGAACGCCCGGCCGGCGCCGCTCAGCACCATGACCCGTACGGACTGGTCATCGTTCGCGGCCGCGACGGCGTCCCGCAGGTCAGAGATGAGCTGCGCGTTGATGGCGTTCAGCCGCTCCGGCCGGTTCAGGGTTATGCGGGCGATGCCATCGTCTACGCTGTAGGCGATCGTCTCAAACGCCATTCGGCTAGCTCCCGTACAGCCGCTCTCGCAGCTCCGCCACCACGTTCGTCCCGTCCAGCCGCAGGTGTCGGGGGTTGAAACGATCGCTGTGAACCGAGACGATTAGCTTAGCGGGGTCCGCATCCACCGGCAGCATCAGCCCCGCGACGCCGAAGGAGTCAGTCTTCCCCTCCCCCAGCACCGTAGCCTGGTCTCCCAGCACCCGCACCTCGGCACCCTCTACCGGCGGCTTCTCGCCGCGGGCGTCGGCGTCGTTCTCCAGCACGGTCACCATGACCGTGCGGCCGTCCAGCGCCGGCTCCAGCGTCACATCCATGTCCAGCAGATAAACGAGCGGGGCCGGTATGACGGCCTTCAACCCGGCGTCCAGCACCGCCTGAACCTGGTTCGCCGCCAGCTCCGTATCGATCGGCGCCATCCCGTGGTCCGCGGTCACCACGAACAGGGTCGATTCCAGGAGCCCGCGTCGCTCCATCAGGGCAAGGATCTCCCCGATCCGCTTGTCCGTCTCCGCCAGTGCGATCCCGATCGCCTCGTGGTGGGGGCCGTAGTCGTGGCCCACAGCGTCCGTAACGGTGAACTCGTGGTATGTGAGGATCGGCGGCGGGTGGCTCTCGTCGCCGAACAGCAGTAATGATTGGGCCAGCCCCTGGGTGTCCGTCCGCGAGTAACGGTAGACGCCTTCCTGGCCGTCCTCCTTCCAGCGGCGGCTCGTGCCGTCGTAGTGCGAGCGTGATATCTCCTTCATCCTGCCGGCGTCGCCCACGATGCGCCGATCCAGAGTGGAATGGCCCGCTCCTCGGCAGCAGGGCTCGTTGATGGAGGCTGTCAGCGCTCCTTTCGCTCCGTCCCACCTGCCGAACGCACGATGCATCGCCTCGTACAGCGTCTCCACTCCATCGCCGAGGAACCTCGCCGTGTCGAACTGCATCGCCTGAGGCGCGACTGTCTTGCGGCTCTCCCGCAGATAGTAGGCCGGGTTCACCACGTCGTGGTGGCCGCACCAGGCGCCGGTGCCCAGGGTATTGTGGCTGGGCCAGGTGATGCTCGGAAAGGTCACTGTCGTCCCGTATCGAAACATCGTTCCGCGCTCCACCAGCCGTCTCAGGTTGGGGATAGACTCAGCGTCCTTCTCCAGCCGCTCTTGCAGCTCCGTATTGCTCAGCCCGTCCAGCAGCATGATGTAGACGCGCTCCGGCCTCGATTGCGGCTGGCCGTTGCCGTCCAGGTCCAGGACCTCCACGATGGGCTTGCCGTCCTGCCGTTTCAGGTACACGTCCGGCTTCACGCCCCGCTCGCTGGAGGTGCGTCCGCTGGCGTCCTTGCCGTCGATGAGGGGGAGACCGAGCAGCAACGCCAGCGTCGGCGCCACATCCACCTGGGCGCAGATGGCGTCCGTTATCCCCGGCTTGATCCCCGGCCCCGACAGCACCAGCAGCGCCCGCGACTGCACCACGTCCAGAGCGCCGTGCTGTCCCGGCTGCCTCCCGAAGGCGTAGGACTTGGGGCTGATGACGATGTCGGGCGCGTTGGGGCTATCGAAGAGCTGGGCGATACGCTCCAGCGCCAGCGGATAGCTGAGATGCTCCGGCTCCACGAACGCCTGCGCCGGGTCCGTGCCTGAGTAGCCGGATGCGGCTCCCGCCGCCAGCTCCGCCGCCAGCGTCGACAGCGCCGTCGGGTCCTGGTTCGCGATGGGGTCGTCCCTAATCTGCTCCACGATTCGGTAGCCGTAGCCACCGCTGTCCTCGTAGAAGCGCTGGAAGCGGATCATACCGCGTTTCGCCCACACCTCGTAGGCGCCCTGCCCGTCTGGGGCGTCGCGGTAGGTGATCACCAGGTCCGTCTGCTCTCCGCGAACGGGGTCCGTTAGGAGGGCCGCGATCGCGCGGTTGCCGGACTCCTCCTGGTTGGCGTCCAGACCCTGCCCGCCGGGCCGCTCCGGCCCCGCGATCCGTCTCTCCGTAATCGTCATCGCGTTCTTCTTCCTCCGACGGTGGACGCTAGTCTACCATCGTGGTTCTAGCCGCTCCAGCTCTCCTCGTGCACCAGTTCGTCCATCTCAACTCGCCGCTTGCCCAGGTGCATGGAGGTTTTCGGGTCCGGATAGCCCAGCGCCAGCACCACCACCACCCGGTAGTCCTCCGGCAGCCCCAGCGTCTTCCTGACGCACTCCTGGTCGTGCATCGAGCAGGGACAGGACGCGATGCCCATGGACCACGCCGCCACCATCATGTTCTGCGCCGCCCGCCCGGCATCGAAGTCGCTCCCCGTAGACGGCAGGCAGATAGCGATCGCCGCCGCGGCCGCGGGCAGATGTTGGGAGAATTTGGCGCAGGCTGCCACCTCCTCCAGCCGCTTCCGCTGTCTGATCAGAACAAGCCGCGTTGGTTGGGTATTCTTGGAGCTCCCCGCCATCCGCCCCGCCTGCAGGACCTTACGCAGCTCCTCTTCATCCAGGGGCTTGTCCAGGTATGCCCGCGTATCACGCTTACTGACAATGCACTCGTAGGCTTCCATTTCTTCTCCTGTTGTCTGGCCCCCAGTTGCCGCGCGATGGGCAGTCTCTGAGGCGGCGCGGTTGGGGTCTGCGTCTGGATATGCTACAGGAACAACTGCCTGAGCGCACCACTCGGTTATAATGCCGACATGTCCCGCATCGTCGTCAGCTACTGGACGAACACGGAGCCGCCCTGGGACAGGGACGTACCCTGGATCGTGCGCTTCGCGGTGCGCTGGGGCATCACCATGGTCGGCTTCCTGGCCGCCGCCCGGATCGTTCGCGGCGTGGAGATCGGTGGCTGGGAGTCGCTTCTCCCCGCCGCCGCTATCTTCGTTGTCTTGCGAGCCCTCCTGCGGCCGCTCCTGATCTTCCTGACCTGTCCCCTTCAGCTCCTCACCCTGGGGCTGTTCATCTTCGTCGTCAACGCCCTGGTGCTGGCCTTCACGGACTGGCTCTGCGACCGGCTCGGCATCGAATTCAACGTCGACGGCTTCATCGCCGCCTTCCTGGGCGCCCTGGTGATCTCGGCGGTCTCCTTCGTACTCTCACGCTTCCTGCGCCGCAACCCCGTTGCCCCCCGCCCCGCCTGACCCGCTGAGACGCGGACCTGGAGACTCGGAAGACGCTGCGGCCTGGATCTTCGGGCAGCTCGGTCGCTTTCAGGTCGGTCATCAGCGCGGCCAGGGCTTTAACTTCATCTTCGTTGACCATCTCACTGTAACGAAGGCCACCCTTAACCGGCGACTTGTGATGACTGTGCTCAACCCGAAAGGCCTCTATAATTTCGTAAGTGCCATCGTCGTTTTTAAGCGGGAATTTGAATTTATAAATACTGTTGGTGTATTTTATCTGATCGAGTAAGCCTTTTGGGTGGGAAGTAAAAGCAGCGGCTTTGTCAAAAAAGGCCAGAACCGTATCAAAGAATGAAAGTTTATCCTTTACCATATTATCCTCGGTTTAAGGTTAGATCAGGTGCTGAGGAGATGTGAGTTTTTGCAATGACTATTAGTCAAAAAAACAAACATTCATTAAAAAAGCAAGACTTTTATGAATGCCAGGAATTGGGCGGTTCCATGTAATTGCTCTCTCCATTTACTCTCTGCCCTAAATTGAGCGTTTGGCGTTTGGTTTTTGGTAATTAGCTTTTAACTGAAAGTCAATTCGTTAAAAAGGTTATTACGGGTGATATGATATTCACGATCTAAATTCTTACGAATAAAAAACCATAGGCCAAAAGCTAATGGCCAAACGCTTCTTTAGCTCTGAATACAACTTTATTCCAGGTGTAAAAGAATTGACATAAAGTGTCGCAATTTGTATCTTTCGATACTTTTAGAGAAAAAGTCAAATCCGTTAACGAGGGAGAACAATCAATGATTGAAGTAAACGATTTAAGAAAACGCTTTAAGCTCACCCGGCAGCAAAAGAAAGAACTGGGCCGGGCCTCAAAAAACGGCACAGTCGAAGAGGTGGCAGGAATAACTTTTACCAGCAAGCCGGGGCGGGTGTTTTCTCTTTTGGGCCCCAGCGGAGCCGGAAAAACCACCGCGTTGCGCATACTCGCAACCATGTTAAAGCCCACTTCCGGCAGCGTCAAAATCTGTGGTTTTGATGTGCAGGAAGATCCGCAAGAAGTCCGGCGGCGGTTGGGGTTTCTTACCGGCTCAACCGGGCTCTATGACCGGCTAACGCCCAATGAACTGGTCAAGTAC
>JADFKX010000163.1 GCA_022564695.1 Chloroflexota bacterium
GCGTTCTCCTCGTTGCGGTTACAGTAGGGGCGGTTGCTGTGGCAGTGTGGGCCTCTGTTGCAGATGCACCCTGGGAAGGTAACGAAGGCAGCGCGAAAGGTAGCGAAGGCAGCGCAACTCTTCTCTGTGAGGACGCTCTCGAGCGCCGAAGGGCTACTGAGGTCGCCCTTCAAAGGCCTGTATTAGAAGCTCAAATACCCTTGCGCACCTTCAGAGACAGCCCTATTACTCGTCAACGCATCATAGGCGTTGATAGTACAGCCTACGAAGACACAACCTTCATGGATGAAGTCGCAAGGTTAGATTCTGAGTTACGCCTTATCGAGTCCGACATTCAGAGCTTCTGCCAGTGAGCCCTACCGAATCGCTATGACCATCCGCGAAGCCATCGACCTAGCCTGTCATTCTGAGCGGCCACAACGGTGTCGCGCGGCAGACCGTATCACCGCGAAGGAATCTTGGGCGGGGCAAACAATCGCACGCGGGATCGGAGCCCTGACATGACCATCCGCGAAGCCATCGACGCCATCGTCTCCCACGGCCGCTCCCTCTCCGAGGCCGAGGCCGCCGACGTCATGCGCGACATCATGTCCGGCGAGGCCACGCCCGCCCAGATCGGCGCCTTCCTCGTCGCCCTGCGCGCCAAGGGCGAGACCGTGGACGAGATCACCGGCATGGCCCGCGTCATGCGGGAGCACGCCCTGTCCGTGCCCACAGCCGGCCTTTCGGGGCTGGTCGACACCTGCGGCACCGGCGGCGACGCCTCCGGCACCTTCAACGTCTCCACCGCCGCCGCCTTCGTCGTCGCCGGCGCCGGTGGCCGCGTCGCCAAGCACGGTAACCGCGCCATGACCTCCGCCTGCGGCTCCGCGGACGTCCTCGAGGCGCTGGGCGCGAAGATCGACCTCAACCCGGAGCAGGTCGCCCAGTGCATCCGCGATGTCGGCTTCGGCTTCATGTTCGCCCAGACCTTCCACCCGGCCATGAAGCACGTCGCCGGCCCCCGTAGGGAGATCGGCATCCGCACCGTGTTCAACATCCTCGGGCCCCTTACCAACCCCGCGGGCGCCGCTCACCAGCTTCTCGGCGTCGCCCGGCCTGAGCTCGCCCCTCTGCTGGCCGAGGCGCTGGGGCGGCTGGGCGTCCGCCACGCCCTCGTCGTCCACGGCCACGGCGGCCTGGACGAGCTCTCCCTCTCCGGCCCCTCCACCGTGCACGAGCTTCGCGACGGCGCCCTCCGCGAGTATAATGTCTCGCCGAAGGAGGTCGGTCTGTCCCAAGCGCCTAACGATTCCGTCCGAGGCGGCAGCCCGAAGGAGAACGCCGCCACCCTGCGCGCCGTCCTGGACGGCGACACCGGCCCCTTGCGCGACATAACGCTGCTCAACGCCGCCGCCGCCCTCGTCGCCGCCGATCTAGCGCCCGATCTCAAGGAGGGCGTCCGCCTCGCCACGCGCGCCGTCGACTCCGGCGCTGCCCGCGACAAGCTAGCCGCCTTCGTCAAGCTCACCGGGAGCTTCGCGTGACCCAGCGCACGCTAACGGGGCTTGCACCCCAGGCTGAAGCCTGGGGCATCGACGGAATCCCCTCGTTCATGCCGCGTACTTCAGTGCGCGGTGCTATTCTCTTCCCCCCGCAGCCTTCAGACTGCGGCCTGGAGCGCTCTCCATGACCCAGCGCACCGACACCATCCTCGACCGCATCGTCGCCGACAAGCGGGAGGAGCTCACCGCCGCCCAGCGCCGCGTCCCCTTCGCCGAGCTGAAGGCCCGCCTGCCCCAGGCCCCGCCCCTGCGCCCCTTCGCCGACGCGCTCCGTGGCGACTCCGTACGCCTCATCGCCGAGGTCAAGAAGGCATCCCCCTCTCGTGGCCTCCTGCGCGAGCAGTTCGACCCCGTCGCTCTGGCCTGCGCCTACGCTGGCGCTGGGGCCGCCGCCGTCTCCGTTCTCACCGACGAGCCCCACTTCCAGGGCGCTCTGGACCACCTCGCCTCCATCCGCGACGCTCTCCCCCAGGGCCCGCCCCTCCTGCGCAAGGACTTCCTGTTCGACCACTACCAGCTCTACGAGGCCCGTGTCCACGGCGCCGACTCCGTCCTCCTCATCGCCGCCATCCTCAACCCCGCCCTCCTCGCCCAGCTCATCGGTCTCGCCGGGGCGCTCGATATGGACACTTTGGTGGAGGTGCACGACGAGCTGGAGCTTGAGCGCGCCCTCATGGCCGGCGCTACCCTCGTCGGCGTCAACAACCGCGACCTCCGCACCTTCGAGGTCGACCTCGCCACCACGGAGCGGCTGCGTCCCCTCATACCACCGGAGGTTACCGTCGTCGCCGAGTCCGGCATCCTCACCCGCGCCGACGTCCAGCGCCTCCAGGCGCTCGACGTACACGCCGTCCTCATCGGCGAGGCGCTCGTCACCGCCCCCGACCCCTCCGCCAAGATGCGGGAGCTGTTCGGATGAGCGAGCAGCAGGCTGGCGAAGCCCGTGGCATTGGGAGGATCAAGCCGCGTACTTCAGTGCGCGGTACCGAAAACCACCCGGCGGCCAAGATACGGGAGCTGTTCCCATGACCATCGTTAAGATCTGCGGCGTCTCCGAGCCCCGACACGCCCGCGCCGCCGCCTCCTACGGCGCCGACCTCATCGGCGTCGTGTTCGCCCCCAGCCGTCGCCAGGTGACGATGGGCCAGGCCCACCGCATCGCCGAGGCGCTGGGCGAGCGCAGCGGCCCGCCCGCCGAGCCCAGCGTCGCCGCCGTGGAGGAGCGCATCCGCGCCGCGCGTCCCCTCCTCGTGGGCGTCTTCGCCGACCAGGACGCCGACACCATCAACGCCATCGCCGAGGAGGTCGGGCTGGACCTCGTTCAGCTCTCCGGCTCCGAGCCCTGGGAGGCCTGCGCGTCGCTCAACCGGCCCGTCCTCAAGTGCCTCAAAGTCCACGAGGACCAGACCGCCCCCGATATCCTCGCTCAGGTGCACAGCGGCGCCCTCCTCCTACTCGATCCCTACGTGGAAGGGGCCTACGGCGGCGCCGGCGTCACCCTGGACTGGGACGTCGCCGCCGGGGTGGCGCGGGAGCAGCCGCTGATGCTGGCGGGCGGCCTCAAGCCGGACAACGTCGCCCGCGCCGTGGGTGCCGTCCATCCCTGGGCGGTGGACGTCTCCTCCGGCGTCGAAACCGATGGCCTGAAGGACGTAGCGAAGATACGCGCCTTCATCAAGGCCGCGAAGGCGTCCGCATGACCGACACCCTCCCCGACGCCCGCGGCCGCTTCGGCGCTTTCGGCGGCCAGTACGTCCCCGAAGTCCTCATGCCTGCCCTCGCTCAGCTTGAGGACGCCTATCGTGAGGCGCGGGCGGGCGGGATGTTCCAGATAACGCTCGACGCTCTCCTGCGCGACTACGCGGGACGGCCTACGCCGCTATACCTCGCCTCCCGTCTCACGGAACACCTGGGCGGCGCTCGCATCTACCTCAAGCGTGAGGACCTGGCCCACACCGGCGCCCACAAGATCAACAACGCCCTCGGCCAGGGGCTCCTGGCCAAGCGCATGGGCAAGCCCCGCGTCGTCGCCGAGACCGGCGCCGGCCAGCACGGCGTCGCCGCCGCCACCGTCTGCGCCATGCTCGGCCTGGAGTGCGTCGTCTACATGGGCCAGGAGGACATCCGCCGCCAGGCCCTCAACGTCTTCCGCATGCGACTCCTCGGCGCCGAGGTAAGGCCCGTGGATTCCGGCTCCCGCACCCTCAAGGACGCCATCAACGAGGCGATCCGCGACTGGGTGACGAACGTGGAGTCCACCCACTACCTGCTCGGCTCCGTCGTCGGCCCGCACCCCTACCCGATGATGGTGCGCGACTTCCAGTCGGTCATCGGCGCCGAGGCGCGACAGCAGCTGCTGGAGGCGGAGGGTCGCCTGCCTGACTACGCCGTCGCCTGCGTGGGCGGCGGCTCCAACGCCATCGGCCTGTTCCACCCCCTCTACGCCGACGACTCCGTGCGCTTCATCGGCGTGGAGGCCGCCGGCAAGGGGCTATCGTCCGGTCATCACGCCGCCTCGCTGGCCGCCGGACGGCCCGGCGTCCTCCACGGCGCCATGTCCTACCTGCTCCAGGACGATGCCGGCCAGGTGAGCGAGGCGCACTCTATCTCCGCCGGCCTGGACTACCCGGGCGTCGGCCCGGAGCACGCCTTCTACAAGGAGTCTGGCCGCGCTCAGTACGTCGCCGTTACGGATGAGCAGGCCCTCCAGGGCTTCACTCTCCTTTGCGAGACGGAGGGGATCATCCCCGCCCTGGAGTCCGCCCACGCCATCTACCACGCCGCGGAGCTGGCCAAACGCCTGTCTCAGGACGCCATCGTCCTCGTCTGCCTCTCCGGTCGCGGCGACAAGGACATCGACATCGTGGCGGACGCGCTGGGCGAACGCTCGTCCTAACCCGACGATATCGGAGGCCCTGCCTACCGCGTGCCCGCCTCAGGAGGAGCAGGCAGGCTTTAGGCCGCCACACGTCCTTTTGGCTTCAATCCTACGTGTCGCCGCCGTTGCCATCGCCTGGCTCACGAAGCCCCAGAAACCTGTAGCCCGCCGCCA
>JADFKX010000164.1 GCA_022564695.1 Chloroflexota bacterium
GGCGGATACCGTCGCCGCCACGATGACGCCCGCGGCCGCCGGAGCCGCGTCGGATCGAGTATTCGAGGAGGCGGAAGGGGTAGGCCATCTCCAGCGCCTCGACGGGGGTGTTCATCGTGTTCGTCATGTGGGTGTGGACGGCGGAGAGGCCATCGGCGCTGGGGCCGGCGCCCGCGCCTCCACCCACCGTCTCGTAGTAGGCGAAGGAGGTAGCGCCTCCCCCCACCCGGAGATTCTTCGCTTCGCTCAGAATGACAGGTTGAAAGCCGCCGATGGAGATGTTGTTCATGGTGCCGGCGCTGGCGGCGGGGATTCGCTCCGGAAGCGCCGGGGCGAGTGCGCCCAGCACGACATCGACGATCCGCTGCGACGTCTCGACGTTGCCCGCGGCGACCGCGTGCGGCGGCGTGGCGTTCACGACCGACCCCTCGGGCAGGGTGAAGCTCACCGGCCGGAAGCAGCCGTCGTTGCTGGGCACCGATTCGCCGCCGGGCACGGCCTCCAGCAGGCAGCGCACCACGTAGTAGACCGCCGAGCGGGTGACGGCCGCCACCGCGTTCACGGAGGACGGCCGCTGGGGAGAGGAGCCGCTGAAGTCGCAGTGCATCGTGCCGCTGTCGAACGTTATGCGGATGCGGATGGGGACGGGCTCATCGCTGAGGCCGTCGTCGTCCAGGAAATCCTCGAACTCGTACACGCCGTCCGCTATCTCGGCGAGGGCGGCGCGGGTCATCCTCTCGGCGTAGTCCATCACGGCCCGCATCTGTCGTCGCACATGCGTCAGGCCGTAGCGCTCCACGATCTCGGCGAACCGGGCCTCGCCGATGCGGTGGGCGGCGGCCTGGGCGTCCAGGTCACCCTTTCGCTCCTCGGGGTTGCGCATGTTGCGCAGCAGGAGGTCGTAGACGGCGCGGTTGAGCCGCCCCCGCTCGTACAGCTTGAGGGGCGGGATGACGATCCCCTCCTGGAGCAGCTCCTCGGCCAGAGGCATCGAGCCCGGCGACATTCCGCCCACGTCCGCGTGGTGGGCGCGGCTGGCCACAAACCCGGCCAGGGCGCCATCGCCCCGGGCCCCCTGCCTACCGGCAGGCAGGTCTCTCTTCGAGGGAGGCTTGAAGAAGACGGGCGAGACCATCGTGATGTCCGGCAGGTGAGTGCCGCCGAGGTAGGGGTCGTTGAGGATGACGAGGTCGCCGGGGCGGAAGGGCGCCAGGGGCATGGCTGCCGCCACCGACGTCGGCATCGCGCCCAGGTGGACGGGTATGTGGGCGGCCTGGGCGACGAGCAGGCCCTGGCGGTCGAACACGGCGCAGGAGTAGTCGCGGCGCTCCTTGATGTTGGGGGAGTGGGCCGTGCGTCTCAGGGTCACGCCCATCTCCTCCGCGACGGAGGCGAACAGGGCGTTGAAGATGGCAAGTTCGGCGGGGTCGGGACGCTTAGGCATCGGTGTGCTCCAAGATGAGGTTCCCCCAAGCATCGACGGCGCCGCTCCAGCCGGGCGGGATGGCGGTGGTGGCGTCCATCTGGACGACGATCGCCGGCCCTGCCAGTGGGTCGCCCGGGGAGAGGCGCGAGCGGTCGTACACCGCTGATTGGGTCGGGCCGTCGAACCAGACCTCGCGGTGCCCGAGGAGGGGGTTGCCGCGGGAGGGCGCGAGTCGTGGCATCTCCATGGCGCTGGTCGCCACGGTCAGCCGCACCCGCAGGTTCACCACCTCCGTCGTGCGGGCGGGATCGCTATGGCTGTAGCGCTCCTGATGCAGGGCGTGGAAGGTGGGCAGGAAGGAGGCGGGGGCCAGCTCCCGCCCAGCGTCGGGCGAGCTGTCAGCGGGCACGGCGAGCTCGTAGGACTGTCCGAGGTAGCGCATCTCCAGGAAGCGACTGACCCTCACCCTGGCCCTCTCCCTGGGAGGGAGAGGGAGATTCTCGCGGCGCAGCTCCTGGGCGGCGCGCCGTTCAAGCTCGGACGAGAGTCGGGACAGCGTCGCCTCTACTTCGGGCCAGCCGTCGCCGTTCGCGGGGACGGTCAGAAGCGCCGCCGCCGATAGGTCCTTGGTGATGGGGGCGGCGGCGATGCCGAGCGCCGATAGCACACCTGGGTACAGGGGCACCAGCACCCTCGACATGCGGAGAGAGGCCGCCAGCTCGCAGGCGTGGAGGGGGCCGGCGCCGCCGAACGCCACCAGCGTGAACCCGCCCGAGGCGGACGGGTCGTGGCCGCGCTCCACGGAGACCACTCTCAACGCCCGCTCCATACCGGCGTTGACCACTCGCAGGACGGCGGCGGCGGCGGCCGTGACGTCGCCGCCGTAGGGCGTCGACAGGTCGCCGATGGCCGAGAGGGAGAGGTCAGGATACGCATCCATGCGGCCGCCCAGGAGGTGCTCCGGCGTGATGCGTCCCAGCACTACCTGGGCGTCGGTGACGGTGGGATCGCGACCGCGTCCGTAGAAGGCGGGGCCGGGGTCCGCGCCCGCGCTCTCCGGGCCGACACGCAGGGCGCCCCCGGCGTCTATGCGGGCGATGGAGCCGCCGCCGGCGCCCACGCTGAGCACGTCGACGCTGGCGCCGCGGATCGGCAGCTCGCCCACCTGCGCCTCGTCCCGCTCCCCGATGCGACCGGGGCAGAGCGAGACGTCGGTGGAGGTGCCGCCCATATCGAGCGTGATGATGCGGTCGAAGCCGGCGGCGGAGGCTATCCGGAACGCGCCGGCAACGCCTCCGGCGGGGCCGGAGAGCGCTGTGCGCACGGCCAGGCGCCCGGCGGACTGCGGGCTCATGCTGCCGCCGCTGGAGCCCATGACCCGCAGGCGGACGATGCCCTCCTTCCGCAGCTGAGACTCCAGCCGCGCCAGGTAGCGGGAGACGACGGGGCCGACGTAGGCGTTGGCGACTGTGGTGGTTGTGCGCTCGTACTCACGGTGCTCAGGCAGGACCTCGTAAGAGGGCGAAACGAACAGCTTGCGCTTGCGGGCGGCTTCGGCGACTAGACGCTCGTGTTCCGGATTGAGGAAGGAGAACAGGAAGCAGACCGCCAGCGACTCCACGCCCTGCGCTTGAAGCTCGTCCAGGAGGCGCTCCACCTGCGATGAGTCCAGGCGCTGGAGCACCTGTCCGTGGGAGTCCAGCCGCTCCTCCGCCTCCAGCCGCAGCTCGTCTGGTATGAGGGGCGGCGGCCGTCGCGGCGACAGGTCGTAGAGGCTGGGGCGCGTCTGGCGGCCGATGACGAGGATGTCACGGAAGCCGTGGGTGGTGATGAGCGCGGTCCTGGCGCCCTTACGCTCGATGATGGCGTTGGTGGCCACGGTGGAGCCGTGGGCGACTTCCAATTCGTGGCGAGCGGCGAGCGGCGCTTCGGGCTGGGCGGCCATCTCGCGCAGCCCTTCCAGGACGCCGCGCGCCGGGTCGTCGGGCGTGGAGGGCCGCTTGTAGACGCTGACGCGACCGTCCCGCCAGAGCAGGAAGTCGGTGAAGGTGCCGCCGACGTCGATGCCGAGTACTGAGGCCATGACTAGGGCGATTATAACGGCGGCTGCTCGCTAGGGCAGCGGTGTTGGACATTTCGCCTGGGGCGTCATCACTTCCGTCTGACGTAAGCGTTATGGTACTCTGCGGGGGAATCGTATCTGGGAGCGGAAAGAGGGCTGATGGGGACGATCATCGACCTGCATATCCACACCGTCGTGGGCTCTATGGACAGCGATATATCGCCGAAGCGGCTGGCGGAGTCGGCGAAGGCGGCGGGGCTGACCGGCGTGGCGCTGACGGAGCACATGTCGCAGTGGCTGCCCGATGAGGCGGAGAAGTTTCGGGATGAGAGCGGGCTGTTCGTCTTCAATGCCCGCGAGTGGTCCACGGACATGGGTCACATCATCGTCCTCGGTCTGGGCCGCGAGGTGCGGGGACAGGCCCGCGCCCGCGACCTGCGGCAGGTCTGCCTGGACAACGACGCCTACATGATCCTCTGCCACCCCTTCCGCTACTTCCCCGGGCCTTCTAACTTCCTGTTCGGCGGCCGCCGCGACGCCGATGAGATGTCGCCTGAGGCGCTGGCCGAGCATCCACTGTTCCACCTGGTGGACGCTATCGAGGTGCTGAACGGCGGCTGCATCGACCGCGAAAACGCGCTGGCGCAGGAGGTGGCGCAGGTGCTGGGGAGGCCGGGCGTGGCCGGCAGCGACGCCCACATGCCGATGGAGGTGGGGCGCTACGCCACCGTGTTCGAGAAGGAGCTGGAGAGCGAAGAGGATATGCTGGCGGAGCTACGTGCGGGCCGCTTCCAGGCTGCCCGTAGGGTGCAGCCGGGCGTGTTCGAGCCGCTGGAGCAGACGGTCCGGCCGTAGGCTCCTGGCGCATCGAAGCACTGAACGTCAGGCTTAAGCCTGACGTTCTTCTGGCGGGGAAGGCGAAGGCTCAGCGCTTTCGTTGCTTGAACAGGCCCGTCACCTGACCCCAGACGCCGCCGCCACGGCTGCCGCCCTTCAGGCCGTCGATGAAGCCGCCCCAGGCGGCCTCCGCCGAGGCAGCCCGCGACAGGCCTTTGATCCTGTCCTCAATGATGTCCCGAACGCGGCC
>JADFKX010000165.1 GCA_022564695.1 Chloroflexota bacterium
CCAAAGTCCATCACTGCCTGGTGGACGGCGTCTCCGGCATCGAGCTACTGATGGTGGTTCTCGATGTCTCGCCGAACCCACCTCCACCAATCACTAAGCCCTACGATCCGCCACCCATACCTGACACCGCCTCTCGCTTCCTCGATGCCCTGTTCGACCGGATGGCCGACAGCTTGAAGGCGACCGCTGATTTCCAGAAGGCGCTGCTGAACACGGTCGACAATCCAGCCTCCCTCCGCACCGTGACTCGTGCCCTGGAGACGTCTCTGCCCTACTTCACTCGTCCCGGCAAGCGAGCGCCCTTCAACCAATCGTTCTCCGGCGATCGAAAGCTGGCCTGGAGCGAGTGCTCCTTCCAAGAGGTACGGGCGATCCGCAAAGCCGCCGGCGGAACAGTCAATGACGTCATCCTGGCCATGCTCGGCGGCGCCCTCAGCCGTTACTACGAAGCGCACGGACTGGATACGGAAGGTCAGGTCGCGCGCGTGCTAACGCCCGTTAACGTACGGCGTGAGGACGAACGGGGCAGCCTGGGCAACCGCGTCTCTATGCTACTCGTGGAAGTGCCTTTAGGGTTGCGCGACCCCATCGAGCGGCTGAACGCCGTGCACGAACGGATGGAGATACTGAAGAGAAACCACATCGCAGACGGCATGGAGCTGGCGTCGGATTCCATGAGCAACATGCCGCCAATGCTTCAGGAGATGCTGGGTAGCCTGCCGATGCCGCCCAACACCGTGGCCAACCTGGTCTGCACAAACGTTCCCGGCCCCATGATCCCCCTTTACTCGGCCGGCCACCCGTTGGAGGCGCACTACCCGCTGGTGCCTATCGCCTGGGAGATGGGCGTGGGATGTGCGGTGACCAGCTACAACCAGAAGCTCTACTTCGGCCTGATGGCGGACGCCAAGGCGGCGCCGGACGTTGACCGGCTGGGAGATTTCCTGCAGCAATCGTACGTAGAGCTGAGGTCTGCGGCCGGAGTGACAGCAACTGAGGCAGAGCCGGTCGCCCCGAAGACTACAGCACGCCCAAAATCACGGAGACGCGCGGCGCCGGTGAAAGAGCAGTCGCTGGCCGCGGACGCCGGCTAGCGACGGGGTCGCGTCTCCGCCGTGTCGCTGAAGCCGGTCACATCGTAGGACATGATCAGTAAGTCGTAGGTTCGCCCGTCGCGCGCCATCACGAAATCGGCCAGAAGCGCTTCCGGCTGGAATCCCAAGCTCTCCACCATACCGCGGGCTCCTCGCTGATCGGTAGTCATCTGCACCATCACCTTCTGCAGCCCCAGGTCCTTTGCTATGGCGAACACCTCGTTAGCCATGATCTTCCCCAGGCCAAAGCCACGCAGATCCGGCTTCAGCATGACCCGAATCTCACCCACGTGCCGCCGCCAGGTGACGTCCTCCCTGTGAAGGCTGGCGTAGCCTAGAATCTCGCCGCCGCCCTCCGCGATGACGGTGATCGTGCGACCCTTATCTATATTCTCCACCCACTCATCGATTATTTTGGAATCGGTGATGTCCAATCGCAGGAACAGCAGATCATGGTCCGGCAGAGACCGCGCGAACGTCAATATGCCGTCTCGATCTGAGGCCTCCATCAAGCGGAAGGTGATCTCCAGATCGCTGATGGTGGTCTGCCAGGGATACGTCCGCTTTATGACGCTGGTATCGGCCATTTCGCCTCTCCTCCATCTTGCTGTTTAGCGTGCCCAGCATAATAGAAGATCGGCCGGTTTGCAAGCGGACGTATCTAAGCCAGCCGCAGCGTCAACCCTCCGACCCCCACGAATTCTTACCGAAATCCTACCGCCGTCTAACCGCTTCTTAACCCTACGCCTATCGATGGCGGCTAATCTCTAGGCAGACAAAGCGGAGCGGAAACACCCCCTCCCGCCGCCGCAACCAGAGAGTGAGCCGGTTGGTTTGGTCACCAATCGGCTCACTTCTTTATCTGGGAAAGCTCCCTCTTCGTTGACCACCAATATACGCCCGTGCTACAACAGGGAGGAAGAGTTGGGCGAGGTTAAGACCGAGATCGAGCGGCTGAACACAACCGACGAGCAGAAGGACTCCTAAATATGCGCGTGACCGCCGCTGGCTCCTACCCAAAGATACCCAACCGGCCCCGACCCGCCCGCCTGCGCCAGGCGATCGCCCGCCGCGACCGCGGCGACATCACCGCCGAGGAGCTGGCACGGGTCGAGGATGAGGTCACCATCGAGGTCATCGCCGAGCAGGCGGAGGCCGGCCTGGACCTCGTCACGGACGGCCAGATCCGCTGGGACGACGACCAGACCTACATCGCTCAGCGGCTCCAAGGGTTCGAGATCACAGGCCTGATCCGCTACTTCGATACCAACACCTACTACCGCCAGCCTAACGTCACCGCGCCCGTGCGCTGGCAACAGCCGATCCTGGTCCGCGATTACGAGTTCGCGGCTGACCACAGCACGAAGCCGGTGAAGGCGCTGATCACGGGGCCATACACGCTCGCCGCCCTCTCCAATGACTCACACTACGGCGACCGGCGACCGCTCGTGCTCGCCCTCGCGGAGGCGCTCCACCAGGAAGCGAAGGCCCTGGTAGCGGCCGGCGCGTCCGTCATCCAGGTGAACGAGCCGGCCATCCTCCGACACAAGGAGGACGGCCCTCTGCTCCAAGAGGCGATAACGAAAATGTTGGACGGCATCGATGCCGAAACCGCCCTCTATACCTGGTTTGGAGACGCAGACGGTATCCTCCCCCTGCTAATGGACCTCCCGGTCGACGTCATCGGCCTCGACTTCGTCTCGGGACCTGGCAACTGGGAGGCGCTCAAGCGCGTCTCGTTCAGCAAGGTGCTGGGCTTCGGCATCATCGACGCCCGCAACACAAGGATGGAGCCGGCAGATGAGATCGCGGAGCAGATACAGCGGGTCAGCGAGTTCGTCCCCGCCGAGCGGTTGTACGTGAACCCCTCCTGCGGCCTGGAGTACCTGCCGCGAGAGGTCGCGTTAGAGAAGCTGAAGAGGTTGGTAGAGGGCGTGCGCCGGGCCGGCGCGGTGGCGGTGTAGAATGGAGACGAAATGTCAGGCCTGCTGACCACCGCGGTAGGAAGCCTCCCCAAGCCGGGCTACCTGGCGAAGGCGCGCACTGCCTTCGCCTCCGGCCGCATCGACGGCGCTGAGCTCGACAAGCTCACCCGCCAGGCTACAGCCGAGTGCATCCGCATGCAGGAGGATGTGGGCCTGGACGTGCTCGTCCACGGCGAGATGGAGCGCGGCGACATGGTAGCCTACTTCGCTGAGCTTCTCACGGAAAGTATGGCCATCAGCGGTCTCGTCCGCTCCTACGGCAACCGCTACTACCGCAAGCCGATCATCACCGACGAGCTGCACTGGCAGGGCCCCATGACCATCGACATGTGGCGCTACGCCCAGGGCCTTACAGACAAACCCGTCAAGGCGATGCTCACCGGCCCCTACACTATGGTCGACTGGTCTTTCGACGAGCATTACGGCTCACGCCGCGAGGCCATCCTCGCCATGGCCAAGGTGGTGCGCCGCGAGGCCGAGGAGCTAGTGAAGGCGGGCGCCAAGTTCGTCCAGGTGGACGAGCCCGCCGCCTCCACCCGGCCGGAGGAGATGGAGCTAGTGTCGGAGGCGCTCGGCATCGTCACCCAGGGTCTGGACGCCAGAACCATCACCCACATCTGCTACGGCGACTTCGCAAGCGTGTTTCATCACATAGCCAACCTGCCCGTCGACCAGCTCGATCTGGAGATGGCGAATAGCGGTTACAACCTCCTGAACCTGATCCAGGAGCACAACAGCGAGTTCCAGAAGGAGCTCGCTATGGGGGTGGTGGACGTTCACAACCACGTTCTCGAGACCCGGGAGCAGGTGAAGGCCGGCATCAGGAAAGGGCTCGAGGTGCTGCCCCCGGAGCGTCTCTTCATCGACCCCGACTGCGGCCTCAAGACCCGCACCTGGGACGAGGCCGAGGCGAAGCTGCGTGTGATAGTCGAAGCCACCCGCGAGGTCAAGCGCGAGCTCGAGATAGACTAGCCTCTACCGCAGCCCGCGCCTCCGCGCGAACCAGCCGCCCGCCGCAAAGCCGATCACCCCCATCGCCTCCGCACATACCACACACCCGCCGGCGCCGCAGCCGCCTGCCTCCCTGTATTACGCATCCGTTGACCCTCACCTCCCGCGCCTGCTAGAATCGACTCGAAGTTAACGCGCACGTGAATGTTAGGCGAGGGCCGTTCGCATGGCCCTCGCCGTTTGTGAGGAGCACCTCTTGCCAAGACGACGAACGCCGAGCCAAGCAGGGGTAGACGCTACCGAGGCCGCCCCTTCCGCCCCTTCGGCAGACTCCCTGGCCGGGCCCAGACGGGCCCCCGTCCGGGGGCAGGCAGGGCAGGGCCTGGATTTCCTGTTCCACCCCCGCTCCGTGGCGATCGCCGGCGCCTCTCCGCCCCAACCCGGCTTCGGCGGCATGTGATCCGCTTCGTCATCTCCCTCCGGGAGATGGGCTGCCCCGCCGTCTACCCGGTCAACCCC
>JADFKX010000166.1 GCA_022564695.1 Chloroflexota bacterium
CCCTGTCTGAGGTGATGGCGATGGGCGACTCCGAGTCAGACCTCGATATGCTGCGCCGCGCCGGCCTGGGCATCGCCGTCAACAACTCACCCGACGAGGTGAAGCGCGCCGCCCTCCACATCGCCCCCACCAACGACGCCGACGGCGTCGCCTGGGCGATCGAGCGCTTCGTCCTGTAGACCATCCCTAGACATCGCCCTTGACTGCCCTTCCAACCTGGCGTAGGCTCACCGCACTGGTTGTACGCAAAAGGAGGGATTCTTCATGGAGCGAGCTGCTGGAAGCGCATTCTGTCCGGATTGCGGTCAGTCAGTCCCCGCCGACGCCAAATTCTGCTCCGGATGAGGGGCTCCTACTGGGGGAGCGGCTGGTAGAATTCCTTCCGGGAGCAGCGCAAACGCAGTGGCGGCGGGCGCCGAGTGTCCGGTGTGCAAGGGCGCGGTGATGAGTGAGAGCCACTACTTCCACCGGTGCGATCAATTCTTGCCGGACACGGAACGGCTGATTCGTGCGGCCGGTGTAGGCCGAAGGGTGAATGGATGGCTGATCGAATCGTTACTGTGGACTGTAGTTATCATGGTGCCTACGATCATCAATGCCGCCGCTGGCACCCCCGAGCTACTGGTCGTGGTTGTGCCCGTCGCCTGGCTCGTCTTCCACTTGATCTTGTGGACTCAGGGGCTCACCCCAGGCAAATTGATACTGGGCGACCAAGTTGTCGATACCCGAGGGGTGCGAGCGGGCTTCTGGAGGATGGCCTTGCGAGAGACGCTAGGAAAGTTTATAAGCGGCATAGTGTTAGGCCTCGGCTTTTTCTGGATTCTTGAGGACAAGGATCAACAAGGCTGGCACGACAAAATTGCCGGCACGTTAGTTGTAACCGAAGTTGGGCTCAGCTAGTTGCTGATATCCGCTCCGCTCGCTTGCACGGACGTGGGTGATTACGGCCCCCGTCGGCCCAGCTCCGCCTCCCCCTCCGCCTGCACGATCCGGTAAACCTCCGCCAGCGGCAGCCCGCTGGCCTCTGCCAGCCGCCTGCACGCCTCGTACTCCGGCGCGACGCGCGGCGGCTCGTCCGGTAAGCGCTTCACCTTGACGGCTGCCGGTCCCAGTGATGATTCGAACTCCACCACCTCACGCTCCGCCTCCCAGCGGTGCACGGGGCGCACCCGCACCCCCAGCGTGGACGTCTCCCGCAGGATGAAGCTCGCCAGCGCCTCCTCCTCCGGCTCGCCGCAGATGACCGACAGCATCACTCCCGGCCGGTTCTTCTTCATCTGCACCGGCGTCAGCCATGCGTCGGCCGCTCCCTGCGACAGGAGCTTCTCCACAACGTAGCCCAGCATCTCGCCCGTCATGTCATCGATGTTGGTCTCGATGAGCACCATCGATCGTGTGCCCTGGGTCAGGCCCTCGCCCAACCACAGCCGCAGGACGTTTGGCCTGTCCGGCAGATCGCGACTGCCGGCGCCGTAGCCGATACAGTTCAACGTCATCTCCGGCCGCTGAAACCTGGCCAGCTCCGCGATGATGGCGGCTCCCGTAGGCGTCACCAACTCACCTTCCTCCGCCCGCGCGGCCCGCAACGGTGCCTTCGCGCGGGCCAGCAGCTCCAGCGTGGCCGGCGCAGGCACCGGCAGCGCCCCGTGAGCCCCCTGTACCCAGCCCGCTCCAGACGGCAGCGGCGAGCAGTACAGCTCCTCCACACCCAGCAACCGCAGCCCGGCGATCGTGCCCATCACGTCCACCACAGCATCCACGGCGCCCACGTCGTGCAGGTGCACCATCTCCACCGTCTCCCCGTGCACCACCGCCTCCGCCTCCGCCAGCCGCTTGAAAACAGCGCTCCCCCTCTCGCGGTCAGCCGAAGGCAGAGAAGACTTAGCGATGATGGCCTCCACGTCCGCCAACGTCCGTGGCGACTGGGGCTCCCGCACGCTCACAATCGCCCGCTGGGCGGCGAGACCTCTCTTCGTCACCCGCTTCACCTCAAGGGAGTACCCTTCCAGGGGAATCTTGGCCAGCTCCGCCCGCATCCCCTCCAGCGTGACGCCCACATCCAGCAGCGAACCCAGAAGCATGTCACCGCTCACGCCGGAGAAGCAATCCAGATATGCGATGCGTCCCACGCTACTCACGAAGCCCTTCTCGCGACTGCCGGTTGATGACCGCCGCCAGATAGCCAGCCCCGAACCCGTTATCTATGTTGACCACGCCAACGCCGGCGGCGCAGCTGTTGAGCATCGACAGGAGAGGGGCCAGGCCGCCAAAACTGGCGCCGTAGCCCACCGAGGTGGGTACCGCAATCACCGGCGCCGCCACCAGTCCGGCCACAACGCTGGGCAGCGCCCCCTCCATCCCCGCCACCACCACCAGCGCCCGCGCCGATTGCATCGCCTCCAGCTTGTCCAGCAGGCGGTGGAGCCCGGCAATGCCCACATCGTAATAGCGTTCCGCCTGGCTGCCCATGAGTTCCGCTGTCACCGCCGCCTCCTCCGCTACCGGCAGGTCAGACGTGCCGGCGCAGAGAACAACCACGCCCGGCCAGCGCGGCCCCCCGCTGCGGTCCAGAGTAATAGCGCGGGCATCCGCGTGGTAGTGCACGTCCGGCAGACGCTCTTTGACCGCGCCATAGGTTTCTACATCCACCCGGGTGATCAGCAGCCGGTCCGAATCAGCAGCCAGACGCTCCGCAATGGCGACCACCTGCTCCTCACTCTTCCCCTCGCCCAGGATAACCTCCGGAAAGCCGCGGCGAAGATCTCGATGATGGTCCAGCTCCGCGAAACCTATGTCTTCGTAAGGCAGGCGGCGCAGACGTTCCAGCATCCCGTCCATGGATAGAGAACCCTGCTGGAAAGACTGCAGCAACTCCCGCAGCTTTGACTCGTCCGTAGCGACCCTCCTTCGTAGAGCAGGGCGTATTGTAGCATCGGCCTCTCGCTTGCGTAAACGAGCGGGCGGCCCAGATAATGACCGCAACATGCGTTCCTGGCCCGCTCCTTTCATGCTTTGGTTCGTCTTCCTAGTCGGGTTCGCCGTCCTCAGTGGATTCGCCGCCGTCTATGACCGCTTCCCAGCCGACCTATGGCTAGCCCAGCGTTTGCAGGAGATAGACGCCGCAGGCTTCGGGCGGGCGCTGGACTGGGCGGAGGACCTGGCCGATATCCCATGGATCATCGCCGTGTGGGTAGGCGCCGCCGCCGCCTTGTTCGCGGCGGCCCGCCGCTGGGAGGCGCTGCTCCTCCTTGCCAGCGTGCTCGCCAGGCCGCTCAACGCCGGCGTCAAGGAGTTGATCGACCGGCCGCGGCCCTCGGCGGACCTGGTTGTGGTCAGTGATCACCCGTCCGGCCTCGCCTTCCCCAGCGGCCACGCTGATGGCGTCATCGTCATCTACGGCCTCCTGTTCTACTTCATCACGTCGTTCGTTACTCAGCCCGGTCTGCGGCTGCTGGGACAAGCCGCCTGTCTCTGGGTGATCCTGTTCACCGGCATGGAGCGGGTCTACGTGGGCGCACACTGGCCCAGCGACGTCCTCGGCGGCTACTATCTGGGAGGCCTGATACTGGCCGCCATCATAGCCGGCCACCGTCTAATAGTGCTGGGCCTGCCCGCCGACAGGCAGGAAGACCCAGCGAGAGAGTAACCATTATCATGAGCCTACGTTATTAGTAGCGCGCCGCTATGAACTGGCTCGACATCGTAATCGTTCTCGTCATCGCATTCTTCGCGATCTCCGCCTTCCGGACGGGCATCATCCGCGAAGTAGTGACGCTCGTCAGCGTCGCCGTGGGCGTTGTCGTCGCCGGCCTGTTCTACGATGACCTGGCCCGCGATGTCCTCGTTTTCATAGACAACGAAAAGACAGCGCTTATCGTCGCCTTCCTGATCCTTCTGGGCGCCATCTACCTCGCCGGTCAGCTAATCGCAGTCATGCTCAAGCGGGCAGCCTCCCTCTTGCTCCTGGGCCCGGCGGATCACGCGGGCGGCGCCCTGTTCGGGCTCCTCAAGGGGCTGATCGTGGTCGAGGTGCTTCTGATCCTGCTCGTGACCTATCCTCAGCTGGGCCTGCAAGCCGACATCGACGGCTCGGCTATCGCCTCCGTGTTCCTGGATGCCGCCCCGCTGCTTCTGCTCGTGCTCCCTGACGAGTTCGAGCATGCCGTCGACGCCTTCGTCGCCTAGCCAAAACGATAGCATTGCGCGGTTTCGCAGCTATCTGCTACTATTGGGCTCGGTGACCTCAAAATGGCAATTACCACCATCCCTGTACTGGTCCTCAACCAGAATTACGAACCGCTGAACGTCTGCACCGCTCGGCGGGCCTTCGTACTGGTTGACAGGGGCAAGGCGGAGATCTTAGAGAACGGCCGCGGTTACCTCCATAGCCCCACCACCCTCTACCTCATCCCCTCCATCATTCGCCTCATCTACCTCATCCACAGGCCAAGACCTCAGGGCCGCCTCACCCGCCGTGACGTCTTCCTCCGCGACCGCTATATCTGTCAGTATTGTGGCAAGCACA
>JADFKX010000021.1 GCA_022564695.1 Chloroflexota bacterium
CCCGCTCTCAGAGATCATTGGCAAATCCGTTCTTGATCTTGCGGCTGAGGAATCTCGCGACCTTATCATATACAAGCTCCAATCACCCCCGGGAGAGCCCTATTATGAAGCAGTTGGCCTCAAGAAAGACGGCACGCCTCTTAACGTAGAGATCATCGGCAGAGAGCATGTCTATAGGGGTCGCCGCGTCAGGGTGACCACCGTACGTGACGTCACGGAGCGCAAACGGATGGAAGAGGCGCTTCAGGCGGCCAGGGATGAGCTGGAGGGCAAGGTAGAGCGCCAGCTGCTGCGACGGAACCCCTACGGTCTGACCTTCCGCGAGTTAACCGTCCTCCATCTGGTGGCGGCCGGGGAATCCGATAAGCAGATCGGGCTTAAGCTGGGCATCAGCCACTTCACAGCCCAGAAGCACACCTCCAACATCCTCGCCAAGATGGGCGCCGGCTCGCGCACAGAGGCGACCGCGCGAGCCCTCAGAGAAGGCCTGCTCGACTAGCCTCCATACGCTTCTTCACCTCTATTCGGCCCACAAACGCCCTTTATACGCCCAGCGCCCCCTCTCATACTGCAAAATCGGTACAGATTTACTGATTGCCTGGAATAGCCTTAATAAACAGTATTGTGGTATAATCAAGTGCCTTTACTATTGCCAAAAGGGGCGAGCGTGCAACGAGCTCATGCTAGACTCAAACCGCTCACGGCCACTGGAAACGGAGACTCGGAGCCGCTGCCAAGCGCAGCGTTGAGCCTGACCGACTACTCCGGACGCAAGCGCCAGGGACGCGCGCTCCTGCTCTCAGAATGGCCGTCGAATCCCGGCAGTGAGCATCTCGCTGAGGGCGAGGACTTCCGAATAGTAGTACTCTCGGAGCCGCCTGAGGGCACGATCTCACCGGAGGAAGGCGTAGTTGTCGTCGCCCCAGGCCGTCGGCTTGCGTCTGCTACCGTGACCGCAAGGAAGCCCTCCGCAACCTACAACGCGGCAGAGCAGGCCAATCTGGCCCTGTCCGCGAAGAATATCGAGCGGCTGCGGCAGGGCAGCTTAGTCGCCGCCACTCCGCTGCAGCTGACGGCGGAGGATGTCTTCGCTGGAGGCAAGGCGCGGCTGGCGTTGCTGGCTTGTGACCTGCTACTCTCCATAGCCGTTGCGGAATATCTTTCCCCCATCGCCATAGCGCTGAGCGCCCCTGACGCCGCCAAGCCGGTCACCCTAGACCGTCTGGAGGAGCTAAAGCAGCTGGTCAGCGCCGTCAGTGACAACGGAATCGGAGACGGAAACTCCGAACTGAAAAAGGCGCTCGATCATCTCTCCGAGCTGACCTGTGCCGCCGCTACAGAGCAGTTTCTCGCCTCAGCCGAGCGCATCTACCCGAACAAGCGGGCGCTGATGGAGGAGATCTACATGCTCAGGGCGTTGCGGAAGAGCCCGCTGGAGGCGAACGAGCTCCTCTCCATGCGACGCTTCCTCCAACGAGCCGTGTTGCCGGCTGAAGAGACGGAGCTTTCGATGGATCGGACGGTCGTGTTGGAGCAGTTTGCGTTCGCCACCCTGGCCGTCGAGCCGCAACGCTACCCCTCGGCCAAGGCGATGGCGGACTCCTTCCGACGGAAATATGTATCCTCGTACCGCGAACACCACACGCGATACTGGGCCGATATGGCTCGCCTGCACACCGGGCTACGGGAGGAACAGCCACACACCGATGCGCTGCGGCGGCTGAACACCCTGACGGAGCTTGGCCCCCCGGCGGGAGTGAAAGCCCTTGCTACATACGGAAAGCTAATGGCAGAGACCGCCGGCTGTCCTCTTGTCGGCGGCGTTGAGGAGATGCTGGAGACGGAGGCGGTCTGCCCTGACTGCGGTCTCTCCCTGGACCAGACGGCGCCCACCCAGCGTGTCGACGAGGTCCTGTCCCACATCGACCGAGCCTGCCATCGCCAGATGTCCAGACTATCGTCCAGCGCTGTGCAGCAGATGCTTCGTAATAGCAACGACGCGCGGGTGGATCAGTTCCTGAAGGTGGTCCAGGCTAGCCAGCTATCCTCTCTGAGCGACATTTTGGATGATGATCTGATAGGTTATCTGCGAAGGTTCCTGGTGGAGGGCCGAATAGAGACCGCGCTGAGGCCCATCTTCGATCAGCTACAGGAGGGCGTTACTCCAAAGGTAGACGAGGCGAAGACCGCCATGAGAGAAGTCTCTCAGATCCTTCAGAGGGCGTTCCAGGCTGCACAGCGGGCGCTGCCGCCAGCAGAGACAACGGTGACCAGTAGCCCGCCACCCCGCCGCAAGCGAAAGCGATAGGCTAAAATGGCCACATGGCGGCAAGCAAGTGGCTGATAGTAGGCCTAGGCAATCCAGGCCCTGAGTACTCCCACAACCGCCACAACGTCGGCTACTGGTGCGTAAACCGGCTGGCCCGCCTGCACGGCATCTCTCTCAAGGCGCGGCGCTTGGCGGCCTTCGGCGAGGGCTCCATCCGCGGCTCCCCCGTCCTCCTCGCCAAGCCTAGAACGTTCGTCAACCGCAGCGGCCAAGCGGCGGCCTCCCTGCTGCGCAACTTCAAGATCAAGCGCCAGAATATGCTGGTGGTCTGCGACGACCTTGACCTTACGGTCGGGTCGCTGCGGTTGAAGCCCGGCGGTGGCCACGGCGGCCAGAAGGGCCTTCGCTCCGTCATCGGCGCTGCGGGGGGCGACGACTTTCCCCGTTTGCGCATCGGCATCGGGCGGCCCCTGGTGGACGGTAGGCCTAGCTGGGACCCGGAAGCGATCGCCGCCTACGTACTCAGCGACCCCACACCTAATGAGGCAAAGGCGCTGCAGGCGGCGGCGGTAAAGGGAACGGAAGCGGTAGAGACGCTCCTTCGGGAGGGGCTGGAGGCCGCCATGAACCGCTATAACGGTTAACCCTTCCCCAAGCTGCTACAATTGACCGCTAGGGCCCACCCCAACTCGCTGGGGAGGCCCTAGAAGTGTTGCCATGAACCTATCCGGGCTGCTATCGCAGATAAAAGGCGCTCCCTCCCTGGTTCGGCTGCGTGAGGCGCGGGCGCGCGCGGCCAAGGGCCTCACCGTCGGCCTGCCTGACTCGGCCAAGGCGGCGGTAGTCGCCGTTCTCGCCTCCGCCGGAGGCGAGGGTGGCCCGCTCCTGGTCATCGTCCCACGGGAGGACCGCGCGGAGGCGCTGATCGAAGAGCTGTCAGCCTGGCTGGGCCCGGACGGGCCTCTCGTTCCGTTTCCGGAGCGCGACACCCTACCCTATGAGCGCCTGGCCCCCGATCCGGAGGCCGTGCGGCAGCGCCTGCTGGCGGCCTCTCGACTTGCTCAAGGGGAACGCTGCCTCGTCGTCGCCTCGGCGATGGCGCTGGCCCAACAGACCATCTCGCCGGCGGAACTCGCCACGGCCAGGCGCGTCCTGAGGCGGGGAGACCGTCTGAGCCCAGACAAATTCCTGGCTGAGCTATCGGCGCTGGGCTACGCCATAGAGCCGCTGGTGGAGCGACCAGGGCAGGCCAGTCGCCGCGGCGGCATCATCGATGTCTTTCCGCCCCAGGCGGAGTCGCCGGTGCGCATCGAACTGGTGGGCCGGGAGATCGGGAGCCTTCGCCGGTTCGACCCCGCATCCCAGCGGTCGGTGGAGCCGGTGGAGAGCATGGAGCTAGGCCCGGCTCGGGAAGCCGTATTCACTCCCGACGGGGAGATGGGAGACGCCCTGGCCCGGCTAGACCTATCGAACTGCACGGACGAAGCGCGGGGGCGCTTCCAGGATGAGCTGTCTCTGCTGCAACGCGGAGCGGGCTTCACCGCCGACTACTTCTACGTCCCGTTTCTGGCCCAGGCAACACTCCTGGACCATTTGCCGCCGGACGCCACCCTGATCATCGACGAGGAGGGCGACGTGGCGACGGCGCTGGACGAGGCGGAACGGGAGGCCGCGGCCGTGCGCGGTGAGCTGACGGAGGAGGGCGAGATACCGCGCGGACTGCCGCTGCCCCACCAGTCCTGGCGTGAGCTGCGCGCCGCCCTGTACGACCGGCAGGCGCCCCTGAGGCTGTCTCGCTGGGCCAGCGACGACGAAGCCGGATGCGTCCGCCTGCAGTTCTCTCCCGCGACTGCCTACGGAGGCCAGCTCCGCCGACTGGTAAGCGAAAGCGTCACCCAGTTACGTCAAGGCAGCGCTATCGCCGTCGTCTCGCAGCAGGCGCAGCGGCTGGCGGAGCTGTTCGACGAGCAGGGGGTGATCGTAACAGTGACGGAGGAGCCACCGGGCACCGCCGGGCTCGCCCTGGTGCAGGGATCGCTGCCGGCGGGCTGGCGCCTGAGCGAGGACGGCCTCGATCTGACGCTGGTCACGGACACGGAGGTGTTCGGATTCGCCAAGCAGCGCCGGCGCGCGCCACGCAAAGGCGTCGGCCGCAAGGCGTTCCTGGCAGAGCTCTCCCCGGGCGACTACGTCGTGCACATCGACCACGGGATCGCCCGCTTCGTCGGCCTCATGCGGATGGCCGTAGACCAGCACGAGCGTGAATACCTCGAGCTCCACTATGCGGAGAGCGACAAGCTGTTCGTCCCAACCGATCAGGTCGACCGCGTCAGCCGCTATGTCGGCCCCTCCGACCACGAGCCGCGGCTAACGCGGCTGGGCAGCGGCGATTGGCAGCGGGCGAAGAAGCGGGTGAAGGAGGCGGTGCAAGCGCTGGCCCAGGACCTCCTGGCCCTCTACTCCGCACGAGAACTGCTTCCCGGCCACTCCTTCAGCCCGGACACGCCCTGGCAAGCGGAGCTGGAGGCGTCATTCCCCTACGTGGAGACGGAGGATCAACTAGCCGCCATCGCCGACGTAAAGCGCGACCAGGAGCGGCCGCGTCCCATGGACCGGCTCGTCTGTGGCGATGTCGGCTACGGGAAGACGGAGGTGGCCATTCGCGCCGCCTTCAAGGCAGTGATGGACGGGCGTCAGGCGGCACTGCTGGTACCCACCACCGTCCTCGCCCAACAGCACTACCAGACCTTCCAAGAGCGCCTCGGCGCCTTCCCGGCGCGAGTAGAGATGCTGTCACGGTTTCGCTCGGATGCGGAGCAGCGGGAGGTAGTGGAGGGTCTCGGCAACGGGACGGTGGACATCGTAATCGGAACACACCGGCTACTCCAGAAGGACGTGCAGTTCAAGAACCTGGGTCTTGTGATCATCGACGAGGAGCAGCGGTTCGGCGTGGCCCACAAAGAGCACCTGAAGCAGATGCGCCGCGACGTCGATGTCCTCACCCTCTCCGCCACACCGATACCACGCACCTTATACATGGCCCTGGGCGGCATCCGCGACATGTCCATGATGGAGACGCCGCCCGAGGAGCGGCTGCCGATCAAGACCTACGTTTCGGAGTTCGACGAGCGCCTCGTGCGGGAGGCGATCCTGCGGGAGCTGGAGCGCGGCGGCCAGGTCTACTTCGTGCACAACCGGGTGCACAACATCGAGTTCATCGCGCGGAAGGTCCGAGACATCGTCCCAGAGGCGAACGTGGGGATCGCACACGGGCAGATGCACGAGCACGACCTGGAGAAGGCGATGCTGGAGTTCGTGCAGGGCCCGATAAACGTGCTGGTCTGCACCACCATCATCGAATCCGGGCTTGACATCCCTAACGTCAACACCATCATCGTCAACCAGGCGGACAAGCTGGGACTGGGCCAACTCTACCAGCTGCGCGGGCGCGTTGGACGGGGCGCACATCGCGCCTACGCCTACCTTATGTACGATCGTAAAGGCCGGTTGACGGAGCAGGCCCAGAAACGGCTACAGACGATCTTCGAGGCGACGGAGCTGGGCGCCGGCTTCCAGATCGCCCTGCGTGACCTGGAGATCCGCGGCGCTGGCAACCTGCTCGGCGCTGAGCAGAGCGGTAATATGGCCGCCGTCGGCTTCGACCTCTACTGCCGTCTGCTGGCTGAGTCCACGGAGCGGCAGCGGGCGATAATGCATGGCGAGACGCCACCATCCCCGAAGGAGGGCGCGGGGGTGTCGATTGAGCTCCCGCTCTCCGCCCACATACCGCAGCCTTACATCCCGGACCTCAACCAGCGTCTCGCCCTCTATCAGCAGATGAGCGAGACCGCCGACACCCAAGAGGTGGAGTCTATAAGTAGGGAGTTGGTAGACCGGTTTGGGGAACCGCCGCCGCCGGTACGCAACCTGCTGTTTGTCATCCTTCTGCGCGCGCTGGCGGCGCAGGCGGGGGTGGAGACGATCCTGACGGAGGAGGGCCGGGCGGTGCTGCGGTTCAAGGACGGATCACTTGTGCCGAAAGAGGCGCTGGAGTCACGCGTGCCTAAGGGCGTAAGCCTGGGGCGGACGCTGGTGCAGGTAGAGCTGGGAGAGGGTTGGCGCAATCGGCTACAGGAAACGCTGGAAGCGCTAGCGGAAGCGGAGCCGGTTTCGCAGGAAAGTTAGCCGTAACGCGTCATCTTCCTGTAATGCCTAGCTGAAACGTTGGTTATAGTTATAGTGATACCGTATGGTTGTTAATCTAGTTGACGAATTACGCGCAACCGTTTAAGATAATTGCTTGTGAACGAAATCACGTCTAACCGCACGAATTCCCTGAGCGATATCGTCTCTCGGCTGGACCGGGTACACGCCATGGCGGCCGTGTTCGGCGCCGGGCTCACCGCGTTCCTCGCCATCGAGCCAACCCAGAACTGGCTCCTCCTCTTGCTCGCAGGCCTGGTCGCTCTGGGCACGGACGCTATCGTCCGCACCCATCCTCGCGCCCGCTTCAAGCGTCTGGACGATACCGCTCTCTTCCTGTTCGTGCCGGTGCTGTTAACCCTTAGTCTGGGCCTGTTCCTGGAGGAGGTCGCCGAGGGCTACTGGTCGCTCCTGGCCGGGCTGAGCGCCGCTATCCCCTTCGCCATCGTCCTCCAGGCCGAATACAACTCAGTGGACCGACGCCTCCCCGCTTACGGTGGCGCCCGCCTCATCCTGAACATCGCCACCTACGTTATCGCCTTCCTGTTCTACGCCACAATCTATGACTTTGACCTGAGCCTGCCGGCGGTGATCTTTGCCACCGGCGTCGTCAGCCTTCTCCTGGCGATCGAGATCCTACGTGAGGAGGCGTTGGAGACACCGCGGACCCTGCTCTACGCCTTCGCCATCGGCGTGCTGCTCGCGGAGGCGTCGCTGAGCATGCACTTCCTGCCCCTGGAAGGAGCGCTGGCCGCGATCTTCCTGCTCCTAGCCTTTTACCTGATGACCGGCCTCATGCACAACTACCTAGGCGACCGCCTCAGCCTGCGCACTGCGGGCGAGTTCAGCGGCATAGCACTCCTCGGCCTACTGATCGTCGTCATCTCCCACGCCTATATCTAAGGGGCCTTCCGACCGGAACCGTTCGTCCCTTGCCGGGCTTAAAACGGCTGTGCTAGCATAGATTCTGGCCGGGGCGTGGCGTAGTCTGGTAGCGCACTTGACTGGGGGTCAAGAGGTCGCCGGTTCGAATCCGGCCGCCCCGACCAGAAATGTCCTAATCTGCCCTCCGGCGCACAGAGACGCTTTCGATGCTCGTCGTGGGTGTCGCTCCGCTAACGGCCGGCGCTGGAGAAAGGAGCGAACCATGACCAGTCGTAAATCCTTGCGGCTTTTCTGTTCCCACGGTGCAGCCCTCTTCTACATCGCCCTCCATCCGGGCTGCACCTCGCGAGACTTGACCGATGCGTTCGTGGTGACGAAGCGAACAATATGGGGCCTCATAGGCGGACTAAAGGACGCCAGCCTGATCAACATACTTAAAGAGGGCCGCGTAAACCACTACACGATCAAAGAGGATGCTCCCTTTCCGGACCCTGTGCTTTCCCACACGACGCTTGGGCACGTTTTCCGGATGCTCTCTGCCTGAGCGATTCTATAGACGTTTAGGCCGTGCTGGGACGCTCCACGTGAGGGACATGCGCTAACTACTGTCGATCAGATGTCGCTCTAGCGTACGGGAGCCAATCGCCTCGCCGATCGCTTCTGCGGCTTCGATTGGCGGCGGCGGACGTTGTCCTCGCGGTAACGCTTCCCCAGCTCCTCCTCGAAGAAGAACCGCCGCTCACCAAAGGCCGGTCGCAGGTCGCTCAGCCAGATCGCCTTCGGGTCGTACTTCGCGAAGAAGGGGCGCATCGCCCAGTCCGGGTTGCGGCCCTGCAGCATGCGCAGCGCAAGCACCTTCTTGCCCTCAACTTTAGTCACTCCCAGCACCTCAACCTTTCCCGGGTCCGCGGACATGCTCGGCCCGCGCGCCGTTCGGGCGACCCCGCTCACGCTCTTATAGGCATCGCGGAAGATCTCCCAGGCGCGCACCAGAGGCACGCTGAAGTATTGCTGGGCGCCGGTGTCACGCGCTAGAAACATGTAGTACGGATTGCAGCCCAGCCGTACCTGCTCGCGCCACATGTCGCTCCAGACTTCCGGCGAATCGTTGATGTTTCGCATCAGCGGCGACTGGGTTCGGATCTCAGCACCTGTCTCCTTAACGCGCGCGATTGCCGCCTTGACGGCGTCAGTGCTCAGCTCTCGCGGGTGGTTGAAGTGGGCCATAAACGCCAGGTGGATCCCGGACGCCGTGATCTGCTTGAACAGGTCCAGCACCTCGTCCGCGTCATCATCGGTCAGGAACCGGTACGGCCAGTAGCCGAGAGCCTTGGTGCCGATGCGGATCGTGCGCAGATTAGGGAGGTCGGCCTCCAACAGGGGCATGATGTATCGCGCCAGGTTGCGCGTACGCATGATCATCGGGTCGCCACCCGTGAACAGCACGTCGGACACCTCAGGGTGGGCGCGTACGTACTCCACCAGCACCTCGGTCTCCCGCATGGCGAACTTGAGCTCATCCATACCCACAAACTGCGGCCAGCGGAAGCAGAACGTACAGTAGGCATGGCAGGTCTGACCGTTGCTGGGGAAGAACAGCACCGTCTCCCGATACTTGTGCTGCATGCCGGTTAGCCGGGTGTCACCGAGCGTGGGGACGTTGTGGTCTAGCTGGCCAGCGGGGTGCGGGTTAAGCTCCAGTCGGATCCGGTTGGCCGTCGCCTCAACCTCACTCTTATCCGCGCCGCGGCGCACCAGCGCGGCCATCTCTTTATAGTGGCTCGGCAGAAGCATATCCTTTTGCGGGAAGTTCAGAATATATATCGGGTCGTTAGGCACGTCGTCCCAGTTGATGAGTTCGTCCACTACGTAGCTGTTCGTCTTAAACGGCAACACCTTAGCGACGACCTCAATGGCGAACTGCTCCTTCTCAGAGAGCCTCTGCACCTGCGGTAGTTGGCGGAAGTTGTGAAGCGTGTAGGAACGGTACTTGGGCGACTCTTCGGAGCCCGCCGGAATGCCGGAAAGGCTCTCCCGAAGCCTGTGCATCTCCCGGAGCTTCTCTACGTGATCCGGCTTCAGGTGCATGTAGCCCGCTACATCGGTTACTTCTCCGCCGCCGTTGTGTCGCTTTCCGTTCTGTCTCTTTCGCGGTTCTTTCTTTCCCATCCTGCCTCCTCCTATTACTGAAGAGAACCGTCTGACGCACTTTCGTTACAAACAGAAGGCCCCGAGGCTATGCCTCGGGCCCTGTCGCGCCAGACTAGCCTCTCCCCAGTGCCTACGGGGTTAGCTGACGGGTTCGGCATAAGGAGATTGCCTACTCGCCCCTGGCGAGATTCACCCCAATCGGTCGGGTCCCCCGTCCCCAGCTCTACAGCCGGAGTTCGGCCATTAATTCGCTATATATAATACCATTATTTACGCCCTGTCAACGGTGGATGCCTATCTGACAGGAGACGAAAATGGTGAATTTTACTTCCGGCAATAGATATGGCTCCAGGTAGCCGAGGGCACAGTTCAGCCGCTCTAATTCTCTGGGAAGCGAGTACAGTAGCCGAATCGTCGCGGGGTACGGGCAAACTGAGCCGAGAACTCTACCTCCGCCGCCGCCCGCCACCACGGCGGGCTTTGCCCCCGCGACGTGGCTCCTCCGGCACGATATCCATCGTGCGCCCGTTGATCTGCGTTCCTCGCAAGGACTCCATAGCAGCCTCAGCCTCAGCATCGTCCGCCATCTCGACGTACGCGAAGCCTTTAAGCCGCCCGCGACGGCCGCTCACCATCCTGGCCGAGACAACCGTCCCGAACTGGGAGAACGCCGTCCTAAGGTCCGCCTCCGTCGTCTCGTGCGCTAGATTGCCTACGTATAGCGTTCCCAATCGGCATCCTCCTAACTAGACCCTGGCCCTACGGCGTGACCAGCCGCGGCGCCCCCAGCTCCTTGAGCCCTTCATCGTGCTGGCCGGTTGCGGCTGCACCGGAGCCGGCTTCCCGCTGGCGCTCACCCTCGGCAGCCGGCGGCCCAGGCCGCGCTCTATAGCCTGCCACTTCGTCAGGTCAATGGCGCTCACAAGCGTGATGGCCCGTCCTGATCGCCCCATCCGGCCGGTGCGACCCGCCCGGTGCGTGAAAAGCTCATGCGTCTCCGGCAGATCGTAGTTGATCACCTGCCCGATGTTCAGGATGTCCAACCCCCGCGCCGCCACGTTCGTGGCCACCAGGATCGGCACGGCGCCGGAACGAAACCGCTCTAGCGCCCTGTCGCGCGCCTTCTGGTCAAGGTTGCCCTGGAGCACCGCCACCTGGTAACCCTGCGTCTCCAATCGCCGCCCCAGGTTACGCACCCCTCTCTTGGTCCGGCCGAACACCAGCGTCGCGCCCTGCGCCGGCTCGTCCAGCAACTGCAGCAGCACCTTGAACTTGTCCTCCCTGTACGCCTCGACAACGAAGTGGTCGATTTCCGGATCCGAGCCGTCGCCTTCCTCCGCGACCAGCACTTCCGGGTCAGAGAGGTGCTTGGCCGCTATCTTATCCACCCACGACGGTATCGTCGCCGAGAACAGCGCCGTCTGCCGACTCCGTGGCGTCATCGCCAGTATGCGCTCCACATCCGGAGCAAACCCCTGGTCCAGCATCTCGTCCGCCTCATCCAGAACCAGCATCCGCAGCTGCTCAAGCCGTAGCGTCCTCCGCCTGAGGTGGTCCAGTATCCGGCCCGGCGTGCCCACAACCACCTGTGCGCCTTCGGCCAGCTCTCTCTCTTGCTGCCCAAAGGGGCGGCCGCCGTAGATCAACGCTACCTTGATCTTTGTATCCTTGGCCAGAGCCGTAAGCACCTGGCTCACCTGCCGCGCCAGCTCGCGCGTCGGCGTCAGCACCAGCGCCTGAACCTGCCGCCTTTGCTCATCGCAATGCTCCATCAGAGGCAGGCCAAAGGCCAGCGTCTTGCCGGAGCCAGTCTGAGCCTGGCCTATGACGTCACGCCCGGCCAGCAACAGAGGGATCGAGCGCTCCTGAATAGCCGTTGGCGTGTCGATCTCCATCCGAGACAACGCCTCACGGCTGGAATCACGTAGTTGAAAGCTATGGAATGATGACAAAGAGGGGGATCCTTTCGCAGATCGGGGATAAGGGAAGCTGGATACGGTGGTTTGGTTCGGCGACATTCGTAGTAATCTTGGCTCTAGTGTACCCAAGTCTCGCGTCCGGCGCAAACCCAAGCACGCAACTCCCGAACGATTACCCACACTTTCCGTGCCGCAGATCAGCCCGGCCGACGCTGCGCCTGCTCCACCGTGCGCCAAACGTGCGGGTCCGAGCGCAGAAACCGCAGTACCTGGCTTGTCGTCAGCCCGATGGCTCTAGCCGCCTTCGCATAGCTGCCTTCCGCAGCATCGAGAGCGTCAAGCACAGTCGCGGTGATGATCGGATAGGCTGGGTTTCGACGGTTCACGGACAGGCTACCCTTCGCGCCCCGCTGCGCCAAGAACTCGGAGGGCAGAGATGGCGCCTCCAGATCGAACGGCGCCCTCAGCTCCAGTGCGATACGCTCGCGGAGCCGTCGCAGGGCACGCGTCCGGTTCTCCTGCGGGGAACGCGACTCCTCAGCATGAGCCGTGAGCCCGCTGGGCTGATGGTGCAGGCGGATGGCGGTCTCCACCTTGTTCCGCCGCTGGCCGCCGGGGCCGCCGGCGCGATAGCGCTCCTGGCGGCACTCCTTCAGGAGAGCGGCGTCGTCCAGTCGCAGCCAGCCGTTCCTCTGAGAGGAGCGAGCCTCTTGCTCTTTGTCGGTGACGTGTCGGCTCAGCGCCATGGGACTGCTACCCACCCTTGGATGCGCGACTCTATAGCGGCCCTATCTTACAATATTGACGCGGCACCCTAGGAACGGACGCGTTCGGCGATCTCGCCCTCGTACTCCGGGAAGTAGCGAGCGATCACCGTTATGTCGAACTCGCCCAGGATCGACTCCTTGGCCTCCCGCTCCAACAGAAACTCGAACGATTTCCGCACCAGCTCATCCGGGCCGCACGCCTCGCCGGCCAGCCGCTCATAATCGCCGCCGGTCATCGTTACGCGATGGCTGGTCCGGGAGCCGCCTTCGGACACGGTGACCTGGAACGTCCAGGGCTCGCCTTCGGACGTGGTCCGCACGTTGATCTCCGCCATCAAGCCCCTTAGGCGAAGCTCTTCGCCAGCTCCGCGTGTCTCTCCAGGATGGGAAGCGCCTCCTCCGCCGGCGCGGGCGGGAGCCAGAAGACGCATCGCTCCACGCCGGACTCGGCGTAGTGGCGGATGACCTCGGGCCGGGGAGGGGCGCCGAAGACGGTGACGGGGATGGGTCCCCGTCCGGCCTGATCCGCCAGCCGGTTCAGCTCGGCTATCCGCTCGGACAAGGGCGTCTCATCACGTCCGGCGATTGGCATCCAGGCGTCCCCATACTCCACCACCCGCTGGAACGTGTGGGGCCCGCTGCCGCCCACCAGGATAGGCGGGTGAGGCTTCTGGACCGGCTTCGGCCACGACCAGATGGGGTCGAAGTTGACGAACCGGCCGTGGAACTCAGCCTCGTCCTCGGCCCAGATCGCCTTCATCGCCAGGACCCGCTCCCGCAGCAGCTTCCAACGCTGGGCCGGGTCCGTACCGTGGTTCTCCATCTCCTCTTGGTTCCAGCCGCCACCGATGCCGAACAGGAACCGCCCGCCGGAGATAAAGTCCAGGCTGGCCACCTCTTGGGCCAGCGTTATCGGGTCGCGCTCCACCACAAGGCAGATGCCCGTGCCGATGCGGAGGCGCTCCGTGGCGGTGGCGGCAGCGCTGAGGGCGACGAACGGGTCCAGGGTGCGGGAATACTCTCGCGGCAGCTCAGCGCCGCCGGGCCAGGGGGTGCGCCTGCTAGTGGGGATATGGGTATGCTCAGGAAAGAAGAGCGACTCGAAGCCGTGCTCCTCTACGGCTCCGGCCAGCTCCGCCGGGCCGATCGCGTAGTCAGTTGGGAACATGGTGACGCCAAACTTCATATTCACCTCGGAGATGAGCTACGGGGCAAAGCCGCTTCGACAACTCTACCATTTTGACGCAGGCTCAGCTAGGATATGTAGGTCTCACACGAGTAGGAGGGGAAACACATGCCGGAGCAACAGGCGCCGGAACAAATCGAGCCTCAGTCCCTCGGCGATTACCTGGAGGTGATGAGCAAGGCGGTCTTCCAGGCCGGCATGTCCTGGAAGGTGGTGGAGGCGAAGTGGCCGGGCACCCGGGATGCGTTCCGCGGCTTCGACGCGAAGGCCGTCGCTCACCTAACACCGGATGACTTGGATGCGCTCACCCGGGACGAACGGGTGATCCGCAATCGCCGAAAGCTGGAGGCCGTCATCAGCAACGCCGGCCGAATTCTGGCGCTCGATGCGGAGCACGGCACGTTCCGCGACTACCTACGCTCGCACGGCAGCTTCGAGGCGACGGCGAGCGATCTGCGCAAGCATTTCAAGTTCCTCGGCGAAATGGGCTGCTACTACTTCCTCTACGTAGTCGGCGAGAAGGTGCCGCCGCACGATGAGTGGCAGGCTTCGCGGCGCCGTTAGCCTGCGTATTGCTTCACGGGAGAGGCGATTCCCCTGACCACTGCTCCCGCAGGGCGTGGCGGAGGAGCTTGCCCGCCGCGTTTCGGGGCAGCTCCCGGACAAACCGCAGCCGCGTCGGCATCTTGTAGGCGGCGATTCGGCTCCGGCAGAAGGCCAGCAAATCCTGCTCGTTGACCCCGGTTTCGTCCCGGGGCACAACCGTCGCCACGACCCGCTGGCCCCACCGCACGTCCGAGAGGCCGATCACCCCGGCCTCCTGAACCGCCGGGTGAGACTCCAGCACGGCCTCCACCTCCGCCGGGTAGACGTTCTCCCCGCCGGAGACGATCAGGTCTTCGCGGCGGTCCAGCACGTAAAGGTAGCCGTCACTGTCTAAGTAGCCAATGTCGCCCGTATGCAGCCAGCCGTCGCGCAGCGTACGCTGGGTCTCGTCCGGAAGGTTGAAGTATCCAGGCGTCACCGTGGGCCCGCGCACGAGAATCTCGCCCGCCTGTCCGGCGGGGAGGGCCTTCCCGTCATCATCCTCAATGCGCAGCTCCGCGGTCGGAAGCGGCCTGCCAGCGGAGCCTAGCCTGCTGAGACCGTCCTTCGGGGTCAGGGTCGCCACCTGCGAGGCCGCCTCCGTCAGCCCGTACGTCTGCGCCACCGGCACGCCGCGCCTGGCGCACTCCTCCAGCAACGGCTGTGGCACGGGACCTCCACCCACCAGCACACAGCGCAGGCTCGCCGGATAGGGTCTGTTCCCCCGCGCCTCCAACATCCGCAGGAGCATGTTGCTCACCACGGAGACGATGGTAACGCCGTCTTCATCGATGGAGCGGTTCACCACCACGGGGTCAAATCCGTCGTGCAGGACGACTGGGATGCCATAGATGACGCTGCGAAGCAGGATGGCCAGGCCGCCCACGTGGAACAGCGGCAGGCAGGCCAGCCAACGGTCATCGCTGTGCAGCCCCAGGTTGAGTGCCGAACCTACAGCGCTCCACAGGTGGTTGTCGAAAGTGAGCATGGCGCCCTTGGGCCGCCCGCTGGTCCCGGAGGTGTAGACGATGCTGTGCAGCGCCGATCCTTCCACCCTGTCCAACCCCTCAACGGCCTCTCCGTTCAGCCGTTGCGTGAGCTCCGTCATCGGCAGGCAACGAAGGCCGGCCACAAGCGCTTCGACGTCAGCCGCCTTCGCCGCGTTGGGTCCGTCGGTGACGAGGAGCTCAGCGCCACAGTCGCGCACCTGCCGGCTAAGCTCGCCGGCGGTCAAGCGCACGTTGAGCGGCACCAGAGCCGAGCCCAGGCGAGGTACGGCGTGGGCCACCTGCACGAACCCGCCGCCGTTACGCGCCAGGAGCGCTACACGGTCGCCGGCGCGGACGCCTGCCGCGGCGAGCCTCGCAGAGCAGGCTCCAACGAGCCGGTCCAGCTCGGCGAAGCTCCACCTTTCGGCCCCGAAGATGACGGCTGGGCGCTCCGGCGAGTGGAGAGCCCGCTGTCGCAGCCACTCCGGACACCGCTCTCCAAACGGCGACTGGGGCACTAGGCCACCTCGCGCTCGATGCCGCCGTACCGAGCCAACTGCCCTTCGTCCAGCTTAACGCCAAGGCCGAGGCCGTCCGGCAGCTCCATCAGGCCGCAGCGGGCCACCAGGGGAGCGGTGATGAGATCGGCTACGAGAAGGGAGCCTGTGGCCAGGCCGCAGGCGGGGCCGCCTGGGGGTAGGGTGGCAGCCAGGTGAAGGGCGGCTGCCGTGCCGATCCCCGAGTCCAGCGTGGTGGTGACGACCGCTTCCGCGCCGGCCGCGGCTACCATCTCGATGATACGCCGAGCGGGGCGCAGCCCACCCACGATCATCGGCTTCACCACCAGCACATCGGCGGCGCCCGCTTCCAGCACTCGCTCCGCCGCCTCCACGTCCGTCACGTCCTCATCGGCGGCGATGGGCGTATCTACCTCGGCCCGCACGCGGGCCAGCCCCGGCAGGTCCCCCGCCGCCACCGGCTGCTCCACCATCTCAAGGTCGTACTCCTCCAGTTCTCGAATAGCGCTGACAGCCTGCTCCACACCCCACGCTCCGTTGGCATCGATTCGCAGCTTTATCTCCGGACCCAACGCATCGCGCACCGCCGCCACTCGTCGACGTTCATCGTCTACACTCGAGGCCCCACCCACCTTCAGCTTCACGCAGGAGTAGCCGCTCTCGCGGGCAGTGGCCGCTTGCGCTGCCGCCTGGGCGGGCGCTTCCGCACCTATCGTGGCATTCACCACCACCGACCGGCTGACGCCGCCGGTCAGCAGCTCGGCTACGCTGATCGCCGCCGCTCTCGCCATCGCGTCCAGCAGGGCGATGTCGAAGGCGCAGCGCACTGCCGCCATCGCTCCGTCGCCGTGGCCTCGGCCCGTTTCGTCCATAAGCGCCTGAACCTCATCCAGCTGCTTTCCCACAACCCCTGAGCCCACCTCGTCGAGGATCGCCAGCGCCTCGCCGAGGGTGCCCCGGCCACGCTCCGTGAGCGGCGCCGCCTCACCCAGCCCAACGCTCCCCGAATCGGTATCCAGCCGCAGTATCAGCCCCTCACGATAGGTCGATACTCCGCGGGAGGTAGAGAACTCGGCCCGGAAGGGGAGCCTGTAGGCCGTCCAGCGGAGCCTGGTCACCCTCATAACAGAAGGCTCCCGGCCAGCAGCGCCCCAAACAGGAAATGGAGCCGCGCCGTGCCCCTGAGGACGGCGTTTAGCTTTCGGCCCTCCGCGCCCGTCAGCACGACGCTCACCAGGATCAGAGCGATGGGCAGCGTTAGCCAGGGGAGCCCGGCCCGGCCTGGGAGCGGGCCGCCAACGGCGAAGCCCGCCACCAGCAGGTAAGGCGCAAGCAGGAGGAGAGCGTACTGAACCCGCGTGAGACGCGCGCCCAACCGCACGGCCAGCGTCCGCTTACCCACACGACGGTCGCTTTCGATGTCGCGCAGGTTGTTGACCACGAGGATCGCGGTCACGATGAGGCCCACTGGCGCCGCGGCGGCCCAGGCGATAGAGCCAACCTCTCCCGCCTGCAGATAGTAGCTTCCCACCACGGCCACGACGCCGAAGAAGATAAACACGAACAGATCCCCCAGGCCGTGATAGCCGAGAGGCCAGGGGCCGCCCGTATAGGCGATCCCAGCGGCTATGGAGAGCACACCGATCGCCAGGATCGGCCAGCCGCCGACGGCCACCAGGTAGACGCCGACGGCCGCGGCCGCCGCAAACGCGAGATACATCGCCGAGCGAACGCTCTGGGGCGAGGCGAGACCGCTCTGGGTGACGCGGGGAGGCCCCAGCCGGTCCGCCGTATCCGCCCCGCGCTCGAAGTCGTAGAAGTCGTTGGCCAGATTCGTGCCCACTTGAATGAGCGCCGCCGCCATCATCGCGCCCACAAACGGCAGCAGCTTGAAGTGTCCATCGTAGGAAGCGGCGGACGTCCCCACCAGCACCGGAACCACGGCCGCTGTCAGCGTGGCGGGCCGTGCTGCCATGAGCCACACATCCCAGAACCTCACGATCGAGTTGGAGGAAGCCGCGCCTGCCACCTGTTCGCCTTTTTAGGGGAACCTGGGAAACCGGGAGAAGTCCGGCTTGCGCTTCTCCAGAAAAGCGTTCCGTCCCTCTTTTCCTTCTTCGGTCATGTAAAAGAGGAGCGTGGAGTCACCTGCCAGCTGCTGCAGACCGGCCAGACCGTCAGTATCAGCGTTGAACGCGGCCTTCAGGAAGCGAAGCGCCGTGGGGCTCATCTCCAGGATCTCTTGCGCCCAGCGGACCGTCTCCTCCTCCAGCCGGGCCAGGGGGACGATGGTGTTGATCAACCCCATCTCCAGCGCCTCCTGGGCCGAATACTGGCGGCAGAGGAACCAGATCTCTCGCGCCTTCTTGTGCCCTACCACCCGCGCCAGGAGCGTGGCCCCGTAGCCAGCGTCGAAGCTGCCCACCCTGGGGCCGGTCTGCCCAAACACGGCGTTGTC
>JADFKX010000167.1 GCA_022564695.1 Chloroflexota bacterium
GTGGAAGGCGACCTCGGACTCCGAGGAGGTGTTCGAGGGTCGTAGTCGCGAGACCGGCGAGCTCCGATGGACCGGCACCCGCGTCGACCTCGTCTTCGGCTCGAACTCCGAGCTGCGGGCGATCGCCGAGGTCTACGGGAGTGTCGACGCCGAGCAGAAGTTCGTGCTTGATTTCGTCGCTGCGTGGAACAAGGTCATGAATCTCGATCGCTTCGACCTGCGATGCTGACCCCATCTTCAGTCTTCACATACTCGATTCGCGGCTCCATAGCGCCACTATCCTAGCACTCGGTGGGAGGTAGCCCCTGACGCCGCATTACAGCAGCTGACAAAGCTTTCGTTGACAGCCGCCCCGCCCAGGCGCACGACCGCGGCGGCAAGCTGGCTCCAGCCTTGCACCTAACGTACGCGTCATGGTATCGTGACGGTCGGCTTCGGCTCCCACGTTTGGGGTGACCCTACGACAGGCTCAGGGTGAGCGGAGCTGCTAAATTATGGACTTTCGTCTTTCGCCCGAAGAGGAGGCCTTCCGCCAGGAGGTGCTTGACTGGCTAAAGGAGAACTTACCTAAGAACTGGAGCGGCGACCGCTTCACTCGCGACCGCGACCCGGAGACGTGGAACATCTATCGCGAGTTCGCCGGGAAGCTGGCGGAGAAGAAGTGGGTGGCGCCCGCCTGGCCGGTGGAGTACGGCGGGCTGGGGCTGAGCGTGATCCAGCAGCTTATCTTCAACGAGGAGATGGCGTACCATCAGGCACCGCTGGGCTACAGCGTTATAGGCGTCGGCTGGGCCGGCCCCACGATCATCGTCTACGGGACGGAGGAGCAGAAGCAGAAGCACCTGGGCGCGATTACGAGCGCGGAGACGATGTGGTGCCAGGGGTTCAGCGAACCCAATGCCGGTTCGGACCTGGCCTCGCTGCAGACGCGGGCGGTGCGTGACGGCGATGACTACGTGATTAACGGCCAGAAGATATGGACGTCCGGCGCGCATCTCTCCGACTGGTGCATCTTGCTGGCGCGCACGGACGCTGAGGCGACCAAGCATAAGGGGATATCCTACTTTCTGCTGGACATGAAGACGCCGGGCATCAGTGTGCGGCCGCTGATCGACATGATGGACAACCACGGGTTCAACGAGATGTTCTTCGATAACGTGCGTGTGCCGAAGGACTGTCTGCTGGGGGAGGAGAACCGGGGCTGGTATATGGCGGCGACGACGCTGGACTTCGAGCGGTCGTCCATCGGCGGGGCGGTAGGCGGCCGCCGCATGGTGGAGGAGCTGGTGGGATACGCCCGGGAGACGAAGCGCAACGGCAAACGGCTATCGGAAGAGGTGACGGTGCGGGTGCGGCTGGCGGACGCGGCGCTGGAGGTGGAGATTGGGCGGATGCTGTCATATCGGGTCGTCTCCATGCAGGCACGAGGGTTGGTGCCGAACTACGAGTCATCAATCGCTAAGCTGTTCAATACGGACATGCAGTTCCGGCTGGCGAAGGCCGGGCTGGAGATCATGGGGCTGTACGGGCAGCTGGAGCCGCAGTCCAAGTACGCGCCGCTGCGCGGGAAGTTTGAGCGCCAGTATCTGTGGCAGACAGGGATGATTGTGGGCGGCGGGACGCCGGAGATCCAGCGCAACATCATCGCGATGCGAGGGCTGGGGCTGCCACGGCAATGAGGTTTTCGGAATAGAGGCGACAGACAACGGAAAAACGGTTGACGCAGGCGGGTAGCGGAGGCTGCCGCCAGAGACGGCGAGATAAGAAGGAGGGACCGCCCCCATGGACTTAGGTCTAGACGAACAACAAGAGCTGCTGAAGAACTTCGCGCGCGATTTTCTGGAGAAGGAGTGTCCAGAGTCGGTCGTCCGCGAGATGGAGGAGGATGAGAAGGGGTACTCGCCGGACCTGTGGCGCAAGATGGCGCAGCAGGGCTGGATGGGCCTCATCATCCCGGAGGAGCACGGCGGCACGGGCATGAAGCTGTGCGAGCTAGTGGTGCTGCTGGAGGAGTTCGGCCGGGCGCTGGTGCCGGGCCCGTACATCTCCACTGTCGTGCTTGGGGCTGTCCCGATCATGGAGGGGGGCAACGATGAGCAGAAGCAGCAGCTTCTGCCCAAGATCGCCGCCGGCGATCTGATCATGACGATGGCGCTCACGGAGCCCTCTGCGAAGTGGGACGCCGATGGGGTTGCGCTGGAGGCGAAGAAGCAGGGCGACGACTATGTCCTGAACGGCGTCAAGCTGTTTGTGCCGGACGCCCACGTTAGCGACCAGATGGTTGTCGTCGCACGTACCTCGAAGGGGGAGACGGCGGAGGACGGTATCACGGTGTTGCTGGTGGACTCCAAGTCGGCGGGGATCAGCTTCGAGCTGCTGAGGACGATCGCGGCCGACAAGCAGTGCGAGGTGACGTTCGAGAACGTGAAGGTGCCGGCGGCGAACGTACTGGGCGAGGTGGACAAGGGGTGGCCGATTGTCGAACAGACGAAGAGGATGGCGACTGTGGCGGCCTGCGCCTATCTGGTGGGGCTATCGCAGATGGACTTCGACGTTACGCTGAACTACGCCAAGGAGCGCGTTCAGTTCGGGCGGCCTATCGGCTCCTTCCAGGCGATCCAGCACAAGCTGGCCGATGTGGTCATCGACGTAGACGGGTCGCGGTTCATCACGTACAAGGCTGCCTGGTCGCTCCAGGAGGGGGAGCCGGACGCCGACATGATGATCTCCATGGCGAAGGCGTGGACATCCGACGCCTCGCGGCGGGTGGTCGCGCACGGGCAGCAGATCCACGGCGGAATCGGTTTCACCAAGGAGTACAAGATACAGCTCTACTTCCGGCGACAGAAGTGGATGGAGCTGATGTGGGGGGACGCTGACTACCACCGGGAGCTGGTGGCGCAGGCGCTGGAAGTATAGATCTGGCGTAGCGCCGCGGACTACAGGCTGGGGCTTCTGAGGCGGGCAGGCGTTAGGCAGGTCCGCGCCTTGACAACCGCCTAGGCGAGGTCTAGCGTTTAGGCCACCCTCGCGAAAGGTGGGCTAGGTTCATGCGAAAACTCGCAGCGCTCATCGCCCTGGCCTTGGCGGCCCTCCTCGTCGCCTGCGGCGGCGGGGGACAGCCGGCTGCCACACCTACGCCCACTCCCACTCCCACTCCTACGCCGACACCGATGGCTACGCCTACACCGACACCTGGAGCCACGCCCAGCGCTACACCAACGGTTGCTCCCACTACGAGCAAGATCGCCTTTGCCTCCGACCGCGACGGCAACCTGGAGGTCTACGTCATGAACGCCGACGGCACAGGCCAGACCCGCCTTACCAACAACCCCGCCACTGACCGCTTTCCGGTCTGGTCGCCCGACGGCACCAAAATCGCCTTCGAATCAGACCGTGACGGCAACCTCGAGGTGTACGTCATGAACGCCGACGGCACAGGCCAGGCCCGCCTTACCAACAACCCAGCCACTGACCGCTTTCCCGCCTGGTCGCCGGACGGCACCAAAATCGCCTTCGAATCCGGCCGTGACGGCAACCTTGAGGTCTACATTATGAACGCCGATGGCACCGGCCAGACCAACCTCACCAATGACCCCATCAATGACTTCGCCCAGCCCGCCTGGTCGCCCGCCGGCACCAAAATCGCCTTCACTTCCGACCGCGACGGCCCTCCTCAAATCTATGTCATGAACGCCGACGGCACTGGCCAAGCCAACCTCACCAATAACCCCTCCATCGATCAGTTTCCTTCCTGGTCGCCCGACGGCACGCAGATCGCCTTCCTCTCTAACCGCGATGACCCCAACGCCGAGATCTATGTCATGAACGCCGACGGCTCCGGCCAAACCCGTCTCATCAACAACCCCGCCAGTGACTTGGACCCCGACTGGTCGCCCGACGGCACGCAGATCGCCTTCACGTCCAAGCGTGACGGTAACAGCGAGGTGTACGTCATGAACGCCGACGGCACAGGCCAGACCAACCTCACCAATAATCCCGCCCTTGACGGCGATGCAGCCTGGTGGCCGGGGCCGTAGGGGCCCGTCATGCGAAAACTCCCGTGGCTCATCGCCCTGGCCCTCGCGGCCCTCCTTCTCGCCTCCGCCTGCGGCGGCGGGGGACAGCCGGCCGCCACGCCTATGCCCACTCCTACGCCGGCAGCGGTGGCTGCGCCTACACCGACACCTGAGCCAACAGCGACTCCCATAGCCACGCCCACGCCTACGGCAACGGTTGCTCCCGCTACGGGCAAGATCGCCTTCGCCTCCTTTCGCGACGGCAACAGCGAGATCTACGTCATGAACGACGATGGTACTGGCCAGACCAACCTCACCAACAACCCCGCCACTGACCGCTTTCCCGCCTGGTCGCCCGACGGCACCAAAATCGCTTTCAGCTCCGACCGCGATGGCAACTTCGAGGTATACGTCATGAACGCCGACGGCAC
>JADFKX010000168.1 GCA_022564695.1 Chloroflexota bacterium
GAGATACTGGAGGAGGACGGGAGCGTCGACGCAATCGCCATGGAGGTGGGGGCCGGTTTCCTGGCCCGCCGCATGCGGGAGAACCCGGCGATACTGGATTCGCTGCTGGACACCCTCTCCGCCCACCAGGAGCGCTCCCGGAAACCGTTCATCGCCATCGCACACGCCGGGCACCTGGAGGACGTCTCGACAATGATCCGCTCCCGGCTCCTGGAGCGCAACATCCCGCCCTTCGCCAGCTTCCAAGCCGGGGCCAAGGCGCTGCGCCGCGCCATAGACTACTGGCGCTTCCGGGAGGGGCTAGACTAAGGGGGGGTATCGCCCTGAAGGCCAGCTTCGCTGATAAACTTGGGCTGACGCTAACCGAAAGGCGCAGATCGAGGTGGCGCGCAGCATCATACAGCTCTGAGACCCCCTATCGTTGACAGATACGACACCGGCCAGCTAAGCTGGATATGATACCCCTACCCCGTATACCCGAAGGTCGTCCATGAAACGCTCCATATACCTTGATCACGCCGCCACCACCCCTCTCCACCCTGAGGCGTTGGAGGCGATGCTCCCTTACCTAAGTGGCAACTTCGGCAACCCCTCCGGCGCCTACGCCTTGGGCCGTCAGGCCGCGAGAGCGGTGAACGAAGCGCGGAGCAGCGTCGCCGAAGTTCTCGGCTGCCGGCCCCGTGAGATCGTGTTTACGGGAGCGGGCACGGAGTCGATCAACCTGGCGATAAAAGGGGTGGCGTTCGCCCAGCAGCTGGCCGGGATGGGCAACCACATCGTCAGCTGCTCAACGGAGCACCACGCCGTTCTCCACTCCTGCGAATACCTGGATCGCTTCGGCTTTAAGACCACGTACGTGCCTATAGACAGGTACGGTACGGTGAGCCCGCAATCCGTAGCCGAGGCGCTGACCGACCGCACCGTTCTGGTAAACGTGATGCTGGCCAACAACGAGGTGGGCACCATCAACCCAGTGGCAGATATAGCGGCGGCGGTGCTGGAGAGGGCCCAGCAAATGCAGCGGCGCATCCCCGTCCATACCGACGCGGTGCAGGCAGCGAACTCTCTGGACCTGAACGTGGCGGCGTTGGGGGTGGACCTGCTCAGTCTGTCCGCGCACAAGTTCTACGGCCCCAAGGGGGCGGGTGTTCTCTACCTGCGGGGAGGCACACCGTTCCTGCCCCTCCAGAGCGGCGGCGGCCAGGAGCGCCAGCGTCGCGCTGGCACGGAGAACGTGGTCGGCATAGTGGGCACGGCCACGGCCCTGCGCCTGGCCCAGACAAACCGCCAGGAGTACTCCAGCGCCTCTCGCCGCCTGAGAGACCGGATCGTTGAAGGCGTGCTCGCCGCTGTGCCCAACGCCAACCTTAACGGCCACCCGGAGCAGCGTCTGTCCAACAACGCGCACTTCAGCTTCGAGGGTGCGGAATCAGACGCTATGCTGGCCGCCCTCGATAAGCACGGTATCGCCGCCAGCGCCGGTAGCGCCTGCACCTCCGCGACCTGGGAGCCCTCACACGTCCTAGTGGCGATGGGCATGCCGCTGAGCGTGGCCGTCGCCGCGCTACGCCTCACCGTCGGGCCCGACAACACGGACGAGGAGGTGGACTACCTGCTGTCCGTACTGCCGGAGATCGTGGCACAGTCGCGCGCCCAGAGCCGCGTCGGCGCCTCTCCCAAGTAGCGGCAATATAGAGATCGCTGTCGCGTCCCTTGACAGTAATCTGTCACATGCTAACTTACATTTGCTTTCGGTTTAGTAACCTCTCGTTTCGCCAGCCGGAAGGCTAAGTGAAAAGACGATTGAGCGAAGCCTTGGCGGGCGAAATACGAAGGGAGCAGCTGATTATGGCCAAGGAGGCGCCCACGCGGGAGCGGATGGAGGAGGCGGAGGCGCGGAGCGAGGAGAAGTACGACACGCCACCGGAGCCGGCGTCTGATGCCGTCCTGACTGTAACTCGCCCGGCTGGGAAGATCGTTGACGCTAACGCAGCGGCGGCGGAGATGCTTGGGTACTCCCTCCCAGAACTGATCGGCCTGCTGGTCCCCCGAGAGATCGTCGCGCCAGAGGTACTTGATCAGACTCAACGCGAGTGGGTCAGCCAAGTGCGGGACAACGGCCACTACTCCGTGGAGACGGTATGGGTGCGCAAGGATAGCTCCCGCATCCCAGTCAAAGCGAGCGGAAAACCCATTACGCTAGCAGGCCGACCCCTCCTCCACGTCATCGCACACGATATCAGGGAACGCAAGGGGTCGGCGGAGGCGCTACAGGAGAGCGAAGAACGGCTAAAGGTGCTATTTGAATTTGCGCCGGATGCCTACTATTTGAATGATCTGCGGGGAATCTTCGTTGATGGCAATGCCGCCGCGGAGGAGATCACCGGCTATAAGAGAGAGGAACTAATCGGAAAGAGCTTCCTAACGTTGCGACTCCTGGCTCCAGAGGAAGTTCACAAAGCGGCCACAACTCTTGCGAAGAATGTGGCCGGGCAACCAACTGGCCCAGACGAGTTCACCCTAAATCGGAAGGACGGCAGCAAGGTTACAGTAGAAGTAAGAACATTTCCAGTAAGGATCAACGGTCAAACTCTGGTCTTGGGCATCGCCCGTGATATCACAGAGCGAAAGCGGACGGAGGAGTCCCTACGCAAGGCTCACGACGAGCTGGAGATACGGGTGCAGGAACGCACCGCTGAGCTGACGTCAGTCAATGAACGGCTACAACTCGAACTCACGGAGCGGAAGCTGGCGGAGGAAGCGCTGCGTGACAGCGAGCAGCAGTTCCAGAATGCGTTTGAGCACGCGTCTATCGGGATGGCGCTCGTTAGTACCGACGGCCGAATTCTGGAGGTCAACAGATCCTTCCGCGAGATGCTGGGCTATTCAGACAAAGAGTTCATCGCCATGACCTGGAAAGACATCACGCATCCAGACGATCTCGATACGGGGATGGAGCTGATGCGGCAAATGCTGGACGGCGAGATTCAGTCCTGCCATTTCGAGAAGCGGTACCTCCACAAGCATGGCCGCGAGGTATGGGCCCAGCTGAGTGCTTCGCTCGTTCGCGATCGCGACGGCAAGCCTCTCCACTTCATCTCTCAGATCCAAGACATCACGGAGCGCAAGCAGGCCGAGGAGGCGCTGCGGGAGAGCGAGGAGCGCCTTCGCAGTATTTTTGAGGCCGGTTTTGAAGGGATCGCCATCCATGAGAACGGTGTGATCTTGGATGCAAACCCCGCGTTCGAGAGGATGTTTGGCTACCCGCTCTCAGAGATCATTGGCAAATCCGTTCTTGATCTTACGGCTGAGGAATCTCGCGATCTCATTAGTGAGAAGGTGCGCTTACACCCAGGGGTGCCATTTGAAGCGGTCGGTTTGAAGAAGGATGGCTCGTCTTTGCACGCCGAAATTGTTGGCAGAGAGCATGTCTATAAGGGTCGCCGCGTCAGAGTGACTGCGGTACGTGAGGTCACGGAGCGCAAACGGATGGAAAAGGCGCTTCAGGCGGCCAGGGATGCGCTGGAGGGCAAGGTAGAGCGCCAGCTGCTGCGCCGGAACCCCTACGGGCTGACCTTCCGCGAGCTAACCGTCCTCCATCTGGTGGCAGCGGGGGAATCCGATAAGCAGATCGGCATTAAGCTGGGCATCAGCCACTTTACAGCCCAGAAGCACACCTCCAACATCCTCGCCAAGATGGGCGCCGGCTCGCGCACAGAGGCGACCGCCCGAGCCCTCAGAGAAGGCCTGCTCGACTAGCCGGCATACGCTTCTCCACCTCTATTCGGCACACAAACGCCCCTTATACACCCAGCACCCCCACTCCTACTGCAAAATCGGTACGGATTTACTGATTGCCCGGAATAGCCTCAATAAACAATATTGTGGTATAATCAATTGTCTTTATGTTGCCGTAATACTGCCGTAATACTGTCGTAATGAGGACGTGTGCCACAAGCTCCTGCTAGACTCAAACCGCTCACGGCCACTGGTAACGGAGACTCGGAGCCGCTGCCAAGCGCAGCGTTCAGCCTGACCGACTACTCCGGACGAAAGCGCCAGGGACGCGCGCTCCTGCTCTCAGAATGGCCATCGAATCCCGGCAGCGAGCATCTTGCCGAGGGCGAGGACTTCCGAATAGTAGTACTCTCGGAGCCGCCTGAGGGCACGATCTCACCGGAAGAAGGCGTAGTTGTCGTCGCCCCAGCCCGTCGGCTTGCGTCTACATCCGTGACCGCAAGGAAGCCCTCCGCGACCAATAGCGCGACAAAGCAGGCCGATCTGGCCCTGTCCGTGAAGAATATCGAGCGGCTGCGGCAGGGCAGCTTAGTCGCCGCCACTCCGCTGCAGCTGACGGCGGAGGATGTCTTCGCTGGCGGCAAAGCGCGGCTGGCGTTGCTGGCTTGTGACCTGCTACTCTCCATAGCCGTTGCGGAATATCTTTCC
>JADFKX010000169.1 GCA_022564695.1 Chloroflexota bacterium
CGGTGATGGTGTCAAGGCGTGTGGTGTGTCAGGACGGCTCGGACGACCGGCACACCTGGTCACGCTAGGCGGGGACGATCGATAGCCGGCGATCACATTGGCGACAAAGGGGCCGCCCCGACGATAGAGTCTGGGCGGCTTTGCTTTAAGCGTGGTTATCGCGCCGGCCTTGACCGAAGCCTAACCGTCGCGACCTCCCTTCCTCTGTAACAAGCTCGGCCCGCTCTTCATCCTACAAGTGTAAACACGCCCGAAAGTAGAGGTTGATATGCGCATCTTCACTCGTGTTCTGCCGCTGGCGCTGGCGGCGACGCTGTTTGTACTGGCCTCAGCATGCAGCAGCGGCGGTGGCGGCGGTGGTGGCGACAGTGTCTCCGCGGACCCGCTGGAAGTCCTCGCGGCCTCGGCGGAGAGCTTCCAGGATGAAGTGCAGTCGCTAGAGGCTGAACTGCAGATCGTCATCAACATCGGCGGTCTGGACATAGACACCAGCGCGGAGATGGCGTACCAGGCGCCGGACCAGATGTACCTGACGATGGCGGTGAGCGGCTTGGGAGAGTACGAGATGCTGGTGCTGGGCACGGATATCTACATGAACGTGCCGCTTATGGGCTGGATTGCATTCTCTCTGGATGACGTTGGTCTGGAGGAGCTTGGGCTAGACGCTCAAACGCTCCAGGACACGTTTAGCGATCACAGTCTTGTGGACTATGCGGCGCTGGTCCAGAGCGTGGGTGGAGAGGTAGAGGACCTGGGCGATGAGACGATAGACGGCGGGACCTACCGCCACTATCGCGGTACTGTGGAGTTCGCCGACCTCAGCGCTGCCTTCAACGATACTGTCGGCGCCAGCGAGGACCTGAACCTGGATGACATCAGCGGCCCGCTGACCTTCGACGTGTGGGTGGACACGGACAGCTATCTGCCCTACAAGCTGACCGCGGGCGGCGAGTTCGACTATGGGGTCGACGCCATGGTGTTTAACGCTACGATGCTGTTCACGAGCTACAACGAGCCGGTGGAGATACCGGATGCGCCTCAGGAGGTTGTGTCCTTGGGCGAGTTGTTCAGTGGCCTGTTTGACGGCCTAGAGGGGTTGGAGGGCTTCGAATAAGCTAACGCACCACGTACGGAGCCTGCCTACCCCTCCTGAGGCGGGCACGCGGCAGGCAGGCGCTTGACAGGGATGTCAGGCGCTCGTACATTATGCGAAGGCGATGAGGCAGTTTATCATAATACTTGCGGTTTCTCTCCTCCTTCTCGTCATCGCCGTCATCCCGGTCATCGCCGGGGCCTGAGCAGAGACGGTTCTGGTTGGCCTGCGGCTAGTCGACTACAATAGCTCCGTCATTCTTTTAACCTAACCGGGAGAGACGCTGTTATGGTCGATTGCCTGTTTTGCAATATGGCCCAGGGCAAGACGCAGGTCGATAAGCTGTACGAGGACGATCTTGTGTTCTCCATTCGCGATATCCATCCTCGGGCGCCGGTGCACGTGATGGTGATCCCCAAGCAGCACATCCCGACTGCGGCGGATTTGACCGACGAACACGGGCCGCTTCTGGGGAGGTTGTTCGCGGCGGCAGCGCAGGTAGCGCGCCGGGAAGGGCTGGACGAGCGGGGCTATCGGTTGGCTTTCAACGTGGGGGAGCAGGCCGGGATGACGATCCCTCACCTGCACCTGCATATGTTGGGTGGCCGCCCGCTGGGCCCAGAAGGCTAGCGCGGCCCATCGGTAATCACTGACTGACGGAAGCCTGCCTACAGGCAAGGCCGCGGCATGCCTGGATTACGTGCGCCTTGGCGAGACGTTAGATGGACTGAATCTGCTTCCGGTTCGGACGCTGGGCTCAGCATGCTGACGGATGCCCGTTGGCGATAGTTGCTCTGGTGTTCTATTCTCCACACATGCAATTCTGTCCGGATCACGGTCTGGTGTGTGAATGAGGGGAGGCACTCTTGTCCAGCGCCTGGGAGGCCGTTGTGGTTGGCCTCGATTCTCTGACGGCGGCCTGCGCCGCTCTCAACTTGACGTATTTCCTCTACCGCTTGGCCCGACGCCAGGGGGAGACGGCCTCGCGCGCGGTGGCTGTCTTCGCCCTGGCGTTGGTCTCGCTGGGGGCTATGGGGGAGAGCCTGTTCTTCCTGGCCTTGCTCACGGTACACCCCGCGGGCTCTCTCCCAATAGCCTTCCCCTGGGCACTGGTGCGTGTCTTGCCGCTGACCGGCGCTGGATTGATCACCATTCTTATCCTGCGGCGGCTGGTTGCCGATAGGTGGCCTGAGGACGCCCGCCCGTGAGCATGCTGGCTGTGGCCATAAAGCGCAGGGAATGGGAGCTGGTTTCTCTCTGCCTGCTCATGGGCGTGGCGGAGGCGGCGGCCGCTCTGCCGCCGGACGCGGTGGAGGGGCTGCTGGAGGTGCTGGCGGGGCTGGAAGACGAGGATGATCGCTCCCACCGACAGGTTGGGGCCCGCTCCCCTTCGACAGGGCTCTCCGAGCAGAGCATCGGAGTCCGCAAAGCGGACAGGACAGGCCGTGGCCGCCGCCGCTAGGCGCGCCCGAGTCACGGCCCGCAATTTCTACCACGGGGCCATGGACGAGGCGGAGCGTCAGGACCTGGAGCGGGCTCAGGAGATTGAAGGGTTGGACGATGAGATCGCCCTGATGCGGGTCAGGCTCAAGCGGGCGGTGGAGGAGCGCCCGGAGGATGTACAGCTCCTGGTGAAGGGGCTGGGGATCCTGGTGCGGGCTGTGGGCGCCCGCTACCGTCTCTCACCCAAGTCACGCAAGGACCTAGCGGATAACCTGGCGGCTACGCTGAACAGCCTGGGCGACCAGCTGCTGCCACCGGAGGGGTAGCGGCGGCCCAGGGGCGCAGCCCAGACGGGCGTAGCGGGCAAAGAGAGGCTGGGTGTTACCGCGGCTTCTCTACTGAAGGCTGGCGCTTACGTTTGTGGCGAACGCGTTTATGATGGCTTGCCCTTCGTCCTCAATTCCCCGAAAGTCCTTTTTCTCTGCCCGGACTGTCAGGTAGAAGGTTTGGTTGGGGGTGGGGACGATGGCCATGAAGACCTGGTAGTCAGGCGCAGATGTCCCCTCGCCCTTCTGTTGGTACGATATCAGCACGGAGTCGAAGGCGCCTACCGGCGAAACGCTATCGCCCAACAGAGTGAAGTTGTCGACCTCGGCGTTGAGGGCTGCTACCGTCTCCTCCGCGAGCAGATTAATATCGAAGTCCGTGGCGAGGGTGGCTATCACCGTCCGGGCAAGGAATGAGGCTTCCGGCTTCTCCCTCTCCACCTTCAGGAGGAGCCCGGCGTTGGTATCGGCTTCGGTCAGAGGTACCTCGCTCCAGCCAGCGGGATAGGTGATCTCCACCCCGATTATCACGCGGACCGATTCATCTCCCCCTCGCACCAAGAGGTATGTCCCCGTTCCAGCGCCGGCGGTGATCGCGAGCAGTATGAATGCCAGGAGAAGGTTCCTTAGCCTGAACCTGCTCTTCTTCAAGGGGATTGCGTCTTGCATGGAAGCCTCGCTGTTCCTTCTACTGCTTGTCCGGCAGGATTGCTCTGTCTGAAGTCACAAACGACAAGCGCCACTGAATGGTTAACTTTGTCGATGGTTCTTGCGGGGGTTATAGCCAGAGCAGGCCCCGTGACAGGGCCTGCTCTGGGTTGTACCTGGTAGCGGCGGTGGGAGGTCCCTTTTCTGGACTTTCCCGTCCTGTACGCATCGGCCCGCCACGGTTACGCCGTCACCGACCTGAATGACGAGCCAAAGGACATGCAACCTCTCTTCGAGGCCATACTGAAATATATCCCGCCGCCCGCGGGAGACCCGGACGCGCCCCTTCAGATGCTGGTGGCTGCCCTGGATTATGACAACTACCTGGGACAGGTCTCCATCGGCCGGGTAACTCGCGGAACCATCCGCTTGGACGACCAGGTAACCTTATTGGGCCGGGACGGTCAGACCTCCCAGCACAAGCTGGACCGGGTGTTAGTCTTCCGCGGCCTGGGACGCTCGGAAGTAGAGGAGGCCCAGGCTGGGGATATCGTCGCCGTAACCGGGGTCGACAACGTGGCCCTCGGCGATACCATCACGGTTGATGTGCACCATCCCCGTCGCGTCGACCTTGGTGCGTTCGAGAATCATCAAGAAACGATTACGGTACGTCGCGTCGGCGAACTTGCCGCTTCATTTCAATTGACCCAATTGCGAGCTGAATCAGCAGCATTCGCACAACAGCTTGTCGCCAAAAAACTCGAAAGTCGGCGCATTAGTTTCCTGTGGATAGGATTCGGCACGCTCTTTACGCTGGCGCTGTGCGGTGCGCTCGTATGGATGATCGTGCGCAACCAGACTGCACGAATTCAAGCGTTGAAATTGCAGGCCAGGAAACTGCGAGATTCCGATTTCGGCGAGTTGCTGCCCGA
>JADFKX010000170.1 GCA_022564695.1 Chloroflexota bacterium
ATCAGCATCTATATCATGGACGGTCTGGCAAATGCTCAGCGTCTGAGCGGCAATATCGCCGACGCGGAGGCGACTGTGAAGCGGGCCGCCGCCGAGGCGGAGGAGCGGGGTGGCGTCTTTGAGTTAGGCATCTGCAGCGCCACCACGGGGCTCATTCAGCGCGACCGCGGCCAGCTAAAGGAAGCCGTAACCTCGTTGGAACAGGCGATTGCGCTTCTTAAAGAGGGCGACGCCAAGCGCGAGCTTGCGAAGGCGTACTTTCACCTGGCGGAGGTCTACTTCTCTCTGAAACGAAAACGGCTTGCCCTGGATTGCCTGGACGCTGCCGCCAAGCTGGTGCAGGAGCTGGGTTACGATCACTTTCTCCGGTTGGAGGCGGGCCGGGCGCTCCTTCTTGTACAGTACGCCGCGGCCCACAAGCTGGCTGATGGCTACTACGCCCGCATGCTGAAGACGGTTAAGAGCGCCGCGCCGGCACCTGCCGCGATCGGTGATGAGGGGGTCGATCAGGAAGAGGCTGCCTCTGGTCTGGCCGCTTTCGGGTTCGGCCATCTGCGTGTGGAGATGAATGGGCGGGAGGTCACGGATCTGGAATGGCGGAGCGAGAAGAGTAAGGAGATGTTTTTCTTCTTCCTCTGTAACCTCAGGCCGCTGCGGAAAGAGGAGATAGTGACCGCTCTCTGGCCGGACTTGCCCAATGAGAAGACCAGCAGCCTGTTCCACTCCAACCTCTACAGGCTGCGTCAGGCCCTCTATCCGGAGTGCATCGGCAAGGACAGCGGAAGTTACATCCTAGACCCGCACGGCAGCTTCCGGTTTGATGTGGATGAGTTTCAAGAGGCGCTGAAGAAGGCTGAGGGGCTGCCTACGGAGGGCGATGAGGCGATTTCTCTAATGGAGAGGGCGCTGGCGCTGTATTCAGGCCAGTTCGGCCAGGAGTTCTACACGGAGTGGGTGGAGACGATGCGGTGGCAGTTTGAGGAGCGGCACATGTGGCTCCTGACCACCATGGCCGGCGCCTATACCGAGCGTGGTGAGTACAAGCGCAGCGCCGACCTGTGTCAGCAGATACTCACTGTGGACGAATATAACGAGGCCGCCTGGTACCGTCTTATGAGCAACTACGTTCTGGCCGATCAGGTGGAGGCGGCCGCCTTCTGCTACCGTAGCTACGTCGACATCCTCTCCAAGGGCGGAGGTGAAGAGGACATTCCGGAGTTTGAGGAGATCTGCAGCCGGATTCGAGACAAGCGCTAAACTCTGGCGCGAGCCAAAGTATCAGACGCCACAGAGAGCGGCCGAAAGGCCGCTTTTTCCTATTTGGGAGAGGTAGGGTAGTTTGCGGCGAGAATTCGGCGAGAGGCGGCTGGCAAACTGGTGACAGGAGAAGATGATGAAGCTTAGATTGCTTGTTTTGATGGTAGCGCTGGCCCTGGCAACGGTCGCTGGGCAGAGCGCTTTTATCTAGGGCTGATCGCCGATAGAATGGTTAACCGCGAGTTTGCGGCGAGATTTCGGCGAGAGGCGGCTGGCAAACTGGTGACAGGAGAAAATGATGAGACTTAGATTGCTGGTTCTGATGGTAGCGCTGGCTCTGGCAACGGTAGCTGGGCAGAGCGCTTTTATCTAGGGCTGATCGCCGATAGAATTGTTAACCGCGAGTTTGCGGCGAGGTTTCGGCGAGAGAGGGCTGGCAAACTAGGCGTGGAGGCTGATGAATGAGACTGAGTTTGATCGTCCTGTTTGTGGCGTTTCTGCTGGCGGCGATAGCCGGGCAGAACTCACTGCTCCAGTCCACGGAAGCGCAGGACGACACTTTCGCCATCACTGCCTGTGCTGTCCAGGGGAATGGCTGCGGCCAACTTCCCCTGGACAGCTCCTCAGGTACTCTTGTCTTGGACCATCGAGTTTTTAGCGGCGGCTGTGGTAGCGTTGATCTCCATGTGATCCGCTATGTGCCGGCGGACAGCGCGAGCGGGGAGTCTGTGGTCGCGCGATGGTGCTCCTGAGTTAGAGAGTAGGTAACCGCCGGCCCCCGGACGCCTGTTAGGGCTTCCGGGGGTTTCTTCTTGACCATAAGTACCCAATCTCTCCTTTCCGCCTTAAATGTTTGGGATTTCTATGGCGACCCCCTTGACATCCTTATGATATTGGGGTATCAATGGGATACCCTTATTTAAGGGAATCTTTCAGGAGAAAGGGGGGTACCATGAAGGCACGACTGCTTTACTTAGGGTACTCGCTGATGATCGCAGGCGCTCTGGTGGCGTCCTCGGTCGCCGCCTGGGCCTGGCGCTAAACGATCAAAAAGTGATCGCCCCATAAACCGAATACCGTCCCGCTCCAACTCCCCAGTGGTCTTCCCAGGATATTGACAAAGCGATGGCGGCTGGCCTTCCCGAAGGTTGATCTACGCTTCGGGTGGCTGGTTTTGCTGGCTCTCCTGGCCCAGGCCGTCGTGATCTACGTCGACTTTGGAGACGCGGATGTGCTGCGCAGGATCGTCTTTCCTGCCTCTTACGTGCTCCTGGTGACGTTTGTCGTCCTGAACCGACGGCGGGTAGGATTCCTGGTAATCGGCATTGGTATGCTCCTGAACTTATTGGTCATCGTGGCCAACGGAGGGCTGATGCCTATCGCTCCCTCCACAATGGAGAGAGCGGGTCTTGAGGATGAGCTGGTGGGGTTGGAGTTGGGCGATTCGGTACCGCAGACGAAGAACGTTCTCCTGGATGAGGGTGATACTCATCTGGAACTGCTATCGGATCGTATTACCTGGGGGTCCTCGGGCCCGGTTCCCGTGTTCAGCATAGGTGATGCTGTCATAGGGATCGGGCTTATTATTTTCCTCGTGGAGTTATTCCTCCCTAGGCTGCAGCCGCCGCCACGGGATCGGCTCTCGCCGACTTAGTTTGATTGGTCGCTGGGGAGGACTGCCGGGTAACCTTGTGGTGCCCTGGCTCGTTTTCCCCTCTGAGGTTGCCTTACCAACAGCAGTTGCATTCGGCGGTCGGTAGCGGTATATTGCCGCCGTCGGGTGCAAATAGGAAAGGAGAGAGTTGATGGAGCGACCACGAAGAATTCGCTGGTTATGGCTTCTTGCGGCGCTAGCCGCATTCGCCGCATTGGCCTTTGCGGCCTGCAATGGGGATGATGACGATGACGGGGGCGGTGGTGTATCTGGTGAACGCATCGAGGGCGGCAGCATAGTGGTGCAGGGCAACGAGTTCGACTCGTTGGACCCGCACTTCTCGGCCTTCGCCCAAGACATCTCCCTACAGCGGATGATCTGGCGTGGGCTGTACACCATGGACGTTGACAACGTGCCGCAGCCGTCGATGGCAGCCGCCCTTCCTGAGATCACCGAGGATGGCACTGTCTACACGATCACGCTAAAGGAAGGCCTGCTGTGGTCCGACGGCGACGACCTGCTGGCTGAGGACTTTGTGGCGGGCATCCTCCGCACGTGCAACCCGGACAACGCTGGCCAGTACTTCTACGTGCTGGAGAACCTGGGTGGCTGCTTTGACCACTACACGAACGAGGCTGGATTCGACAGCGACCTGGAGAACCTGGTAGGCGTCAAGACGATTGACGACACGACGCTGGAGATCACGCTGGCCACGGCGCAGCCGACGTTCACGATCATCCTCTCGCTGTGGATGACGTTCCCATCGCCGGTGCACCTGCTGCCCAACTCCAGCGACCCCTGGCCCACGGACCCGGACGAGCTGGTCTACAACGGCCCTTACATGCTCACCAGCTACACGCCTGCGTCTGACGTTACGCTGGCGCCCAATCCCAACTGGGCGGCTCCTAACGGCATCAGCCCTACCCTGGACAGCATCACCATCAAGTTCATCGACGACAACGCGGTGGCCAACAACGCCTTCCGCACAGGCGAGCTGGTGTTCGTCCAGGTTGACACGACGGTCCTCACCACCGTTGTCAGCGAGTTTGGGGAAGGCGACCAGTACTTCAAGTTCCTGAGCCCGTCCACCCGCGGTCTGGAGATGCAGCTAGAAGATCCCACGCTGGCTAACCTGGACGTCAGGCTGGCGCTGTCTCGGGCGATCGACAGGGAGGAGCACAATAGGGTGGCGGCCGACGGCGCTAACGCGCCCAGCACGAGCTGGATCCCGGCTGTCACGAGCGGGGCGGCGCCAGACGCATTCGACGATATCGTCGGGTTCGACCCTGAGGCGGCCGCGCAGCACCTGGCGGACGCCGGCTATCCCGACGGCGAAGGCTTCCCCGAGATGAGCATTCTGGTGGGCGACAGCCCGAGCGCCAGAGCTACTGCGGAGTTCTTCCAGCAGAGCTTCAAGACCCACTTGAACATAGATGTGGACATTGAGGTGGTGGACGCGAAGACGC
>JADFKX010000171.1 GCA_022564695.1 Chloroflexota bacterium
TTAGTCCCAATTCGGGTACGTCCGGTGATGAAAACGCGCTGTTAGCTAACACCCGCGGGCTCGGATACTCATGACCTCATAGCCCAGGGGAGATGGAGGACGGGCTGCCTCCCGCCGACGCCGCGTGGATGGTCGTCTTCAGCTCGTACTCAAGCGACCACTTTCCCAGGACATCGTTCGCGCGAAAAACCCGCCCGTCGTCGGTCGCTATCCATGCGCTGCCTTCAGCGAAGAGGACGACCGGGACGCGATCATACCGCTCAGGTAATGGAGACTCCTTGATCCGATTCCAACTGTACCCTCCATCCAGCGAGTGGTAGACTCGCGCATCGAGACCGGGCGGCCGTTCACCGGTGGCTACAAGCACCTCGCCTGCCCTATCAGGGTTGATGTGCACTCCGACGGCGTATCCCTGACCCAGCCCTTCTGTAATGTGTTTCCAGGACTCGCCGTTGTCCTCGCTGACGTAAAGCCCCCCACCAGTGACGGCTATCAGGCGGCCGCGCTGAGAAGGGTCGGGGCGCACAGTGTGAACGTCCACGTGGACGCCGTTGTTCATCTCCCTCCAGTTGTCGCCGTAATCGTCAGAAAGAAGAACTCCTCCGACCTCAACTCCAACCACAACGCTCCTCTCGGCGTTTGGAAGAAAATCGATGGAGCGGACGTGAGGCAGGTGCGGTGGAGGCGGAAAGTACCATTGCTCGCGCGTGGGCAGCTCATCGATCTTGTCCAGGCGCTTCCACGTCTCGCCCGCATCGTCGCTGCGAAACACCATCGCCGGTTCTATGCCCACGTAGAGCTTGCCATCAGGATCGATGGCGCAACAGCGTGCGTCGCCCTCCCATATGCGGTGCTCAGTATCCGATATGTCGTAGAGGCCATCGCGTGGCGCCGCTGCAAGGATCGTGCCGCTGCGGTCCGCTACGTGGCTAACTACCTTGCCAGCCAGTCCAATTCGCCCCCCCTTGCCCTTATCTAGTCGCCAGACGCCGTCGCTGGTGCCGAATGCTATATTCATAGCCCTCTCTCCCACTCCTGCCTCGACGACAATGTCGCGGTGTTTGGTGGCTCCCATCGCGATCGCGCCGCAAGCATAGCGCCGAAGGGGCAAGACGTCAAAGAAGTGGACAGGCGGACAGGAGCTGCCGCTTGCCTCGGGGGGGCCACGGAAGTCTCGGGCGACGAGACCCGGGGCGACCTCACTGCCCGCCGCCGCGATTGTGCGCCTGGGCTGGGCGGGTGTCAACGGTCGGGGATCGAGCCCGACCCGTGCTACAATTGCCTCAGCCCATGCTCTCACACAAGGAACTGACACGCCTCGCCGCCCTGAAAAGCGAGGATGGGATCCTCAGCACCTACATCAAGGTCGACCCCCAACTGATGTACGACCGCGGCCACCCGCTGGCACAGTTCAAGGGGGCAGTCAAACGGTTCACCCGCAGGGCCAACAACGCCCGCAGACTGGCCACCCTAGAGCGCGAGAAGGAGAGGGTGCTGCGTTTCCTGGAGGGCTGGGAACCCAGCGGGCGCGGCCTAGTGATCTTCTCATGCCAGCCGGCCGAGATATGGGAAGTGCTCTCCCTGGACGTACCCGTCCCCAGCTTCGTAGACGCTGATACTACCACCAATACCGCTATCCTGGTCCGGGTGCTGGACGAGTACCCCCGCTTCGTCGTCGCCCTGGTGCAACGGGACAGGGCGCGCATCTACATCGCCGAGCAGCGCTCCGCCCGGGAACGGGCGGAGATCACCAGCGGTGTCCCCGGCCGGCATGACCAGGGCGGCTCGGCCCAGGCCCGATTCGAGCGGCACATCGAATTCCTCGCCCTGGAACACCTGAAGAAGGTCGCTGATGAGCTGGAGCAGCTCTATTATGAGCGACCGTTCAACCGCCTGGCCGTCGGCGGCACCGAGGAGGCAGTGAAGGAGTTGGTGAAGACGTTACCGCAGCAGCTATCGCGGCGGGTCATCGGCACCTTCGCGGTGGACTTCAAGCACGAGACGGAAGAGGCGATGCTGGAGCGGGCCCGCCAGGTGAGGGAGGAGGACGAACGCCGCTTGGAAAAGGAGCTGGTGGAACGGGTGGTGGACGCGGCCAAGTCCGGCGGGCAGGGGGTCCTGGGGATCGAGGAGGCACTGCGGGCCGTGCGCGAGGGCCGCGTCCACACGCTGCTCGTCGCCGATGGGGCGATGAAGGATGGCACGGCCTGCCTGAGCTGCGACTACTTCGCGGCCAAGAAGTTCGAGCGCTGCCCCGTCTGCGGGGGAGCGGCGGAGCCGGCGTCCGACATTGTGGACAGGGCTGTGGAGAGAGCCTTCCTGGCGGGGGCCCATGTTGAGATCGTCCTGGGGGAGGCACGGCGCTGGCTGGTGGCCCAGGGCGGCATGGCAGCCATACTGCGGTACTGAGGGAACCTGTCCTGACTCCCTCGTTGACAGCCCCTTGGGCCGTCACCCACCATGAAGGCGAAGGCCCAAACGGAGGCGGCCCACCCATCATTGCCATAGCCGCCGGAAGGAGGTCGGCACCGGCGTGAATAATCAACGGATGCTGGCTGCGTACGAGATGAAATGCGCGCCCCCGTTGGGGCGGCGATGATGATCGGCCTGTATCGTTGGCTGGCGCTCCTGATCACGATACTGATCTTTGCGCAGGCCGTACTGGCCGGACGTTTTCTCTTTGTCGATCGCGACGCTGTAGACATCCACCAGGCGGCCGCGAATGCTCTTTCCGTTTTGGTGATCGTTCACGTCGCCCTGGTGTTTGTCACGCGCACTAAATGGTCTCAGCGCGTCCCTGTCCTAACGGCCCTACTCGCGATTCTCGTGATCGTTCAAACCGGCCTCGGCTATGCCGGGCGGGACAGTGCAGACGTATTAGCAATCCACGTGCCTGTGGGCGTTCTCACCTTCGGCGTTGCCTCCCTGGTGACTGCTGTCGCCTTTTCTGAAGAATCCACAATACAACCCACTGAGAAGTAAACATGTCTGAGAATCGCGAATTCGTTCCGGCTCGGAAGTTCCCCCTTGAGTAGCGCGGCCCTCTGTCCGCCTACGGTCTAAAATACGCAAGGGGCGTCTTCGTTACCAATGTCCCAGCGCCCCGTTGACACCCGCCCAGCCCAGGCGCACAATCGCGGCGGCGGGCAGTGCGGCCCGAGTGTACTATTAGCGGTGAGAGAGGAGCGGGTGGTGCGAAGCTCTATGGATAAGCGACCGATCCCGGTGGCCCGTTTGAACCACGCTGTCCTCTACGTGCGGGATCTGGACAGGGCTGTCGAATTCTACGAGCAGGCCTGCGGCTTCAAGGAGATAGCCCGCGAGGGCGGCAGGATGGCCTTCCTGCGCGCCGCCGGCTCGGCAAACCACCATGACCTAGGCCTGCTAGAGGTGGGACCGGATGCGCCCCAGCCCGCCCCTGGATCGACCGGCCTTTATCACCTAGCTTGGGAAGTTCCCTCCGTTGAGGACCTCGCCGAAGCCGCCTCCCTACTGACCGAGCTGAATGCCCTAGTCGGCCAGAGCGATCACGGGGCCACGAAGTCCCTCTACGGCCGGGACCCTGACGGCAACGAGTTCGAGGTGATGTGGATGGTGCCCCGCGACCAGTGGGGCGAGTTCGACCAGCGGGCGGTGGTAGTGCCGCTGGATCTGGACCGTGAGGTCGCCCGTTTCGGCAGATCTAGCCAAGCGGAGGGCGCAGAGCGCCGCCAGCCAGAGGACTGACCAGGTCAGTATTTCGTCAGTGGCAGGGACTCCATCATCCCGACATGAAGGCGCCGACTTGGCTGGAAGCCGCCCCGAAGACGTGGGCGTCCTCAGTCATTTCTGGACCCCACTAGTCGCGGTCGGCTGCAGCCAGGGCGATCGTCTCAACGCCCAGATCTCCGTCTCTACCTTTGGCGCCTCCATCGTGCCGGACCGGCCCCGCCTGCTCTGTGTGCTCTACAAGGCCAACCTCACCCATGAGCTTATCGCCGCGAAGGGCAGCTTCAGCGTGTCCCTCCTCGCCGACGATCAGCGAGATCTGATCCCCAAGCTGGGGTTCGTCTCAGGCCGCAATGAAGATAAGATGGCCGGCCTTGAAGTTGACGTCACCCCCGAGGGCAACCCTATCTTGACAGGATGCCTCGCCTGGCTGGAGTGCGACGTCATCGACAGCTTTGATCTGGGCGACGCCACCTGCTTCCTTGGGGCCGTTACCGCGATGGAGAGCCTTCGAGTGGGGGAGCCTATGTTCTGGGCGCAGATTAGGACGACCCTGCCGGAGGAGTGGCTGGTGGAGTGGGATCAGAAGATCGCAGGCGATATCGAGCGCTACCGGCAGATGATGCTCTGGCTAGGCGACCAGCGGGGCGAG
>JADFKX010000022.1 GCA_022564695.1 Chloroflexota bacterium
AGGCTGCCGCCCGTGACCGCCATTACGGCGATCACGCCCGCGGCTGCCAGCCCCAGATGCCGCGTCGTTATGAGCTTCGTCTTCTCGTCTGCCATGCGCCTCGTTCGAGCCCGCGCCGGGCGGGCCCGCCTCCACATAGACAGACGCGGCAGTATTAGGAAAAGTAACGCCCAAATAAGTGTAAATAATATTAGAGGGCGGCTGATAGCGGGCCTTACGCCCAATTCTTCGTTCCTTATGTCGAATTACCCCCGGTATCGCAGCGCTGGCCGCTTAGTATACACTCTTGCGCGCTCGGTGCTAGACTTTGAGTTGTGCCGAATCCCAGCCTGATCCGCGACCTTAGCCGCGTCGTAGGCCGCAAATTGGTCCTGCACGAACCCGAGGACCTCCTGGTCTACGAGTACGATGCGACGATCGAGCGCGGCCTGCCGGAGGCCGTAGTTGTCCCCGACAGCGCCGACCAGGTCGCCGAGGTTGTGCGCATCGCTCGCCGTCATAATGCGCCCGTCACCGCTCGCGGCGCCGGCACCGGCCTCTCCGGTGGCGCTATCCCCTGCGACGGCGGCATCGTCATCGTGACCTCCCGCATGAACCGCATCCTGGAGGTGGACGCCGATAACCGCATAGCCATCGTGGAGCCCGGCGTCATCAACCAGGACATCACGGACGCCGTCTCCGGCCACGGCCTCTACTACGCCCCCGACCCTTCCAGCCAGAAGGTCTGCACCATCGGCGGTAACGTGGCGGAGAACGCCGGCGGCCCCCATTGCCTGCGCTACGGCACCACCACCAACCACGTCCTCGGCCTGGAGATCGTGACGCCGGATGGCGACCTTGTCTGGCTTGGCGGCAAGACCGTCGATCCCCCCGGCTACGACCTCACCGGCCTCGTCGTCGGCTCCGAGGGCACGATCTGCATCGTCACCAAGGTCATCGTCCGCCTTATGGACTGCCCCCAATCCACCGTCACCCTGCTCGCCATCTTCGATGAGGTAGATCAGGCGTCCCACGCCGTCTCCGCCATCATCGGCCAGGGGATCATTCCCGCCGCCCTGGAGATGATGGACCGTAATACCATGCGGGCCGTCGAAGAGGCCGTGCAGGCAGGCTACCCGCCGGACGCCGGCGCCGTGCTCCTCATCGAGGTCGACGGCCTGGAGGAGGAGACCCGCGAGCAGGCCGACTCCGTTCGCGCCGTGTGCGAGGAGTTGGGCTCCCGCGAGCTGCGCATCGGCTTCTCAGCTGAGGATCGGGAGCGGCTGTGGGCGGGGCGCAAGGGCGCGCTGGGAGCGCTGGGGCGCCTGGCGCCCTCCTACTACATCCTGGACGGAGTCGTCCCCCGCAGCAAGCTGCCCGCCGTGCTACGCGGCGTCTACGAGGCCTGCGACACCTTTGGCTTCCAGGTGGCCAACGTCTTCCACGCCGGCGACGGCAACCTCCACCCCAACATCATGTTCGACGAGCGCGTCCCCGGCGCCACCCAGCGCGTGCTGGACCTGGGCGAGGTGATCATGCGCCTCTGCGTGGAGGCCGGCGGCACAATCACCGGCGAGCACGGCGTGGGCTACGAGAAGCGCAACTACATGTCCTGGATCTTCTCCGAGGACGATCTGGATGTGATGGCCAGCATCAAGCTGGCCTTCGGCGCTACCGACTTATTCAACCCGGGGAAGGTGTTCCCCTCCTCCAAGGGCTGCGGCGAGGTCTCCTCCCGCATGAAGGCCGCCATCGCCAAGGTGGGGCCGGATGCCTACGTCTAGGACCACCGGCATGGTCAAGCAGGCATCACTGCTCAGCCAGTTGCAGGCCATCGTCGGCGCCGACGGGGTCAGGCGGGACGATGAGCTCTCCAACTTCGCCGTCGACGGCCTGACGCCGCAGGCGGCGGTCGCGCCCTCCAGCTACGAGCAGGTCGCGGAGGTGCTTCGCTACGCCCACACAGAGGGGCTGGCCGTCATCCCCCGCGGCGGCGGCACTCACATGCACATCGGCAACGTGCCCGGCCGCTACGACATCGGCCTCAGCCTGTTGCGGCTCGATCAGGTGGTTGAGCACGAGCCGGCCGACCTCACCGTAACCTGCCAGGCCGGCATCACCCTGGACCGGCTCCAGCGCCACCTGGGACAGCACGGCCAGCTCGTCCCCCTGGATCCTGCGTGGGGAGAAGAGACGACGATAGGCGGCATCCTGGCCGCCAACGCCTCCGGCCCATCGCGCCACGCCTACGGCGCCCCCCGCGACTTCACCATCGGCCTGAAGGTGGTGACCGCAGACGGCCGCATCACCAAGGCGGGCGGCCGCGTGGTGAAGAACGTGGCCGGCTACGACCTTTGCAAGCTGTACATAGGGTCGCTCGGCACGTTGGGCGTGATCGTGGAGGCCGGCTTCAAGCTCGCGCCGACGCCAAAGGTTGAGCGAACCGTTATCGCCACCTTCGATACACCCGGCCAGGCCTGCGCCTTCGCCGCCGATCTGCAACATCGCCGCCTCAGCCTGCGCGCTGTCCAGCTACTCAACGCCACCGCGGCTTCCGCCGTCGGGCTAGCCCAGCAAGGGCTCTGCGCCCTCGTCCTGGATCTAGCCGGCACGCCTCAGGCCGTGGAGCGCTCCCGCCGCGAGATAGGCGAACTGGCGCAGGACGCCGCCGCCGACCTCCGTGACGAAGAGAACGCCGCAATGGCGTGGCAGAGCAGAATGCGACCCGGCTCCGCCGAGGAACCGTATCTCTTATGCAAAGCCGCCACCCTGCCCACGCATCTTCCTGCACTAATCGAGTCCCTAGAGACCGTGGCTGGGCCGCCCCACATCCTCGCCTTACCCACGGTGGGCGTCCTTTACGCCTCCTGGCCCCGACTTGAGGACGCCGAAGCGGCCATAGGCCGTCTGCGCACAGCGGTGACCGCGCTAGACGGCTCCCTCGTCCTGGAGCGCTGCCCCCTGGACATCAAGCCCCGCCTGGATGTCTTCGGCGACCCACCCCCATCCTTCGACCTCATGCGCCGCGTGAAGGAGCAGTTCGATCCCAAGGGCGTCCTCAGCCCCGGACGCCAGGTGGGGAGGCTCTGATGGCGGATAACCCTCCCTTCTCGGGGCCATTCGCCCCCAGCGACGCCGACCTATCCCGCTGTGTCCGCTGCGGCCTCTGCCTCGAGTCCTGCCCCACCTACACCGAGACCGGCCTGGAGACCGAGTCGCCCCGCGGACGACTCTACCTCATCAAGGCGATCGCCGAGGAGCGGATCGAAGCCACTCCAACGGTGGTCGGCCACCTGGACCTCTGCCTTCAGTGCCGCAATTGCGAGGCCGTCTGTCCCTCCGGCGTCCCTTACGGGCGCATCATGGAGGGAGCGCGCGCGGAGATCCTGGCCAACCGACCTCCTCTGTCCTGGCGGCTGCGCGCCCTCTTCCTGCGCGAGGTCATCGCCCGGCCGCGCCGCATGGCCGCCTTCGCCACGCTCCTCCGCCTTTACCGCGCCTCCGGCCTGCGCTGGCTGGCCGAACGCGCGCCCTTTCTGCGCGAGCGCGTTATCCTGGCGCCCACCATATCCGGCCCCACCTTCCGCGCACGCGGAGTCCTCGCCCGCCCGCTGGGCGAGGCACGAGGGAGAGTCGCCCTGCTCATCGGTTGCATCATGCCCCACGCCTACGGCCGCGTCCACGAAGCCACCGTCCGCGTACTGGCCCGCAACGGCTTCGAGGTGGTGGCGCCACCACAACAGGCCTGCTGCGGCGCCCTCCACGCCCACAACGGCGACCGCCCCACGGCCCGCGCCCTCGCCCGCCGCAACATCGACGCCTTCCTGGATGCGCAGGTCAGCACGATCGCCGTCAACTCCGCTGGCTGCGGCTCCGCCATGAAGGAGTACGGCGAGCTGCTAGCCGATGACCCCGATTACGCCGAGAAGGCGGGGCGCTTCGCCAGAATGGTAAAGGACGTGACGGAGCTGCCCCTCGAGGCGCCGACCGGCCGCGTCGAGGCCGACGTCACCTTTCAAGACCCCTGCCACCTGGCCCACGCCCAGCGCATCACCAGCGCCCCGCGAGAGCTGCTGGCCGCCATCCCCGGCCTGCGACTGGTGGAGATGGCGCAGCCTGACCGCTGCTGCGGCAGCGCCGGCATCTACTCCCTGGCTCACCGCGAGATGTCGCTAGCTATTCTCGATGGCAAGATGCGGGAGATCGCCGACACCGGCGCCGGTGTCATCGCCACCGCCAACCCCGGCTGCATGGCGCAACTGGAGGCCGGCCTGCGCCGTCACCGCCTCCCGGGACGCGTCGTCCACGTGGTGGAGTTGCTGGACGAGGCCTACGGGCGGTCAGGCGAGGCTTACAAGTGAGGGTTGTTGGCCGCAGATAAACACAGGTCAAACACGCCTCGAAATGTAGAGGCGACATTCATGTCGCCATCATCGGCGTGAGGGCCAGAAGCCCGGTGGGGCCGCCGCTACCCACGGATAAATCTTAGCGGGTAGGCCTGAATTCACCGGCTGTTCACCCATATTATCCGTGGCTTAACTGTTGCGCCGCCGCCCCAGTGCAATACTGAACACGGGCAGCGATGGCTTCCTCAGAAGTACAACCGCAGGAATGCCTGAAGCGGTCTGCGGAAGCATTTACTAGAGGCGCACAATTCGAGATATCAATCGCCTATCAAAGATACAGCGAAACCCTCCTCTGAAGAGTGTAACGGCAATGCCTATCCCTGCGTCTATTGTTCGTCCTACATCCAGTGCTAGCCCTCGGTCTCCCCAAAGGCCATCGGCAAAACCCGGCCTGGCAGGCGCCGAGGATCGAAGGAAGGGGCGAATGCGTACCACTCTAGCCGGAAGAACGAATAGCGCAGCAGCAACAGCAGCAGCCACCAGAGACCAGACCCGTGTCCGCCGCTCTCCTCCCGCCAGCGCGAGAGGCCTACAGCTCAGCGAGTTCGCCGAGCTGTACGATCAGTACTTCCCGAAAGTCTTCGCATACGTCTACGGACGGGTTCAGCACAAGGAAGCTTCGCTGGACATCGTCTCGGACGTCTTCGAAAAGGCGTTCGTTAAGAAGCAGTCCTTACGGTCCATGGAGGCGTTCGGTTCGTGGCTGTTCACGATAGCCCGCAACGAAGTCGCTTCCCACTGGCGCAAGGAGAAGCCCGCGGCCAAAGCGCTTCAAGACGCCGCCTGGCACATCGAGATGAACCAGCAGCCGACCAGCCCTGAGGACACTCTCCTTCATCGCGAGCGGCTCAGCCACTTGGTCTCGCTCCTACGCCAGCTCCCGCCGCGAGAGCAGGAGATCATCTCCCTCAAGTTTGATGCGGAGCTCACCAACCGTGAGATATCCAGCATCCTCAACACCAGTGAGGTGAACGTACGCGTCACTATCTTCCGCGCCCTCCGCAAGCTGCGGGAGCGCATGGCGAAGCAGCAAGAAGCTAGTTAACTATGCGTGACGAGGATCGGGCAGACAAGCTGGCCAAGGCCATCGAGGAGATGGTCCAAGGCCACATGCCCGAGGGGCTTGGCGACGAAGAGCTTGATGAGCTTCTGCAGATAGCCAAGATCCGACTTGACGCCGGTCAGTTGGCAGCCAGGGCAGGCGCCGAGGCCAAGGCCGAAGTGCTGAAGCGCGTTATGGACCGTTTGGGTTCTCTTCAGGAGAGCGACAACCTCGATCCCGACTGCCTTCCTACCGCCAGCGATTCCGCAAAGGAGATCACGTCCGGCGATAGCGACCCTGAGCAACTGGATATCCAAGGGTTACAAGACATCGTTGGCCTGCGGCACAGAATGGCGGAGCGCGCCGCCACCATCTCTGAGAGTCACCGTGAAGCCGTCTGGCAGCGTGTGCAGGCTCACATTCAGGCAGAGCAGTCAGAGAAGCGCGGCCTCTTCCGCTGGCCATTCCGCCGGCGCGATCGAGAGGCCGTGGATTTCAGCGCTGCCCTCGACCGCATGATCCTTGGCAAGCCCATGTTGGAGAATCAAGACTCCAAGCTGTCAGACCTGATACGCGTTGCGCGCGTCCGCCGCGCTGCCGCCGAGACGGCCAGCGCCGGCTTCGTCGACCAGCAGGCACGGGTCTGGGCGCGCATTAGGCCGCGCCTAATGACGCGTCGGGACCCGTCTCGGCATTCACCCGTCTTCCAACGTCATGGCGCGGCGCCCTGGCCGAAGCTTGCCGCCGCTGGCGCTGTTATCGCCTTGGTCATCGCCGCCCTGGGCCCCATACCAGCCACAGGCCTGGCGCACCATCCGGCTGCCGAGTTCGCGCGTTTCGTGGGCGGCCATATCGGAGTGGTCGAGACCTCGGCCCCGCCGACGGTGCCGCCGGTAACCGAGGTCATCGAAGGCAACAACACCGCAGCCGACCAAGCCAGCACCCTCCTTGGCCAGACAGTGTACACGCCTACATTCATGCCAGCCGGCTACCATGAGACATCGTCCAGGTACTTCCCCAAAGCGATCATAGCCGAATCCGGCGGCGTGTTTGTCCTGGCGTATGAGGACTCTGGCATGGGGGGGAACCCCGAAACCATCCTCATCTTCCAGGAGCGCACATCCGGTAGCAGCATCGCCGTGGAGCAGGGCTTCGCCCAGGACATACGGCTATCCAACGGCACCCCCGCCACCTGGATTAGCGGCACCTGGCGGACACTTGACAGCACTATTATCTGGGGCGAAGGCGACGCGTTGACCATCATCTTCGACCTCCATGGGCTGCGTACCGTTATCCAGACCACGGACAGCAGCCTTCCCCTGCAGGAGATCGTGGCCATCGCCAATGGCCTGGCGCAACAGGCCACACCCGATTAAGGCATCGACCCCATCGATACGAAGTGAGGCCCCGGGAATCCCGGGGCCTCACTTTTGGTCAAATTCCTGTGAGCCTACTCCAGGTCATCCTTCACGCGTCTCTCCCGCAACAGTTCATACAGCAGGTTCTCAACCACCATCAGCAATAGGAGTACCTGACGCTGCTGACGGCGGGGCATCTGCGCCAGCATGTGCAGGAGATCAGGGTCAACCTTCTCGGCCAGGGCGATGCGGTCCTCAGACAAGTCCGCCATGCCTAGCCCCGGGCTCTGGAAGCCCTGACACCGACTCGGGGGCGGCGGCCGGCGGAGCGGCCGTTACCCGGCTTGCCCCGCGTTGTCAGCTCAACAACCCTGCCGTCGCTTTTCTCTCCTTCTACCACAACCGTCTCCATACCCTGCAGCAGGAGCAGAAGCCGCCGCTGCCGGTCTCGAGGTAGTCGACCCAGATACCGCAATAGATCTGGGTCAATGTTGGACTCGTAGCCCTTGTATATCTGACGAAGAGTCCGCACCGTCGGGTAGCCGGCCGCCTCGAACAGGTCATTTGGATCCACCTGAATCGCCTTTGCTACGCGAAGCAGCACGGCCGCGCTGGGGCTTTTCACGTCCCCGTTCTCCAGCTGAGAAAGGTATCCCTGGCTGACAGACGCGCTGCCTGCCAGTTGCCCCTGAGTAAGACCGAACTCTTCTCGCAACTCCCGTATCCTATCTCCGAGCTTCATGAGCTTGCCCTCCGATAAGGGTCTGAATGATTGTCTATCGTCGCCTTGGCGGTGTCAACACTACCCACTTGGCTGCCAGGGGGCCGCCGATTTATCAAGGTTGCAGATTGGCGGTTCTGGTTCATGACCATCACTCCTGATCGACCAGGGCCAACTGATCCCCCGTCTGTACCTGCGCTTTCTCCGCCGCGCCCGCATTCAACTCCAGGGCGCTATGAGCACCACCGAAGGCCATGGACGCCCGAAAAGGCTTCATCCGCGGCACCACCTTGACCACTTTTAGAGACCGGTCCAGGAACACAACATCGATGGCGAAGCGCATGAATGCAGTATGTATAGAGGAGCTGGGCTTTAGGAGAAGCCCTGTCTCCTCAGGAAGACCCTTGCGGCCCATGAGGCCCCAGAATCGAGACCAGATGCCATCCGCCAGACGGACATCTTGAGCCACCACCGTGGCCTTAGTCTCGTTGATGATGCGCAACATGGAGAACTCCGCTGATTCCACCAAAATACCAGAGTAACAGATCATTCTTCCGGCGGCCTCTACGTCACCCCAACAGCGGGCTCCCGCTCCATCCCTTCCAGGAATCGCAGCAGATACCGCTGCTGGTCGAGGGGCAGCCGGGCCAGAAAGCGCAATAGGTCTGGGTCAACGGGAGTCTCATACTCTGTCTCTGGCGCGGAGCTCAGAACCTCTGTGTAGCCAGCCGCCTCTAGCAGGCAGCGCGGGTCCACATGCAGCGCCTGTGCCAGACGAAACAGCACTGCAGCGCTGGGGTTCTGCACTTCATCGTTCTCAATCTGAGACAGGTATCCCTGGCTCAACCCCGCTTGCGACGCAAGCTGAGCCTGGCTCATTCCGATCTCCTCTCGGAGACCCCTGATCTTCTGCCCGAGACCCATTCCAACCACCTCTTCCATTACACCGAAAACGATGTGGCTATCCGGATAATTGCCGGACCTAATATCACAAGCATGAACGCTGGGAAGATGAACAGGACGAGCGGAAAGATCATCTTGATCGGCGCCTCGTGGGCGGTTTTCTCAGCTGCCTGACGTCGGCGCGTCCTCATCTGATCTGACTGCACACGGAGCACCTGGGCTATGCCAACACCCAGCTGCTCTGCCTGAATAATCGAATTGATGAAGCCAGTCAGCTCGTCCACACCCAACCTGTCGGCCATCTCCTTCAGCGCCTCGCGGCGCATCTTACCCATTGCTACGTCTCGCAGCATGTTGGACAGCTCAATAGCCAGCGGACCGCTGCTCTTCTCGGCCACACGGGCCAGCGCGGCATCCAATCCAAGCCCTGACTCAACACAGGTAGTCACCAAATCCAGCGCGTCAGGCAGAGCCTTGAGCACCTTCTTCTGGCGCACCTTTACGCGGCCCTTAAGCCAGACACCGGGAAGCATCCAACCAAACACGCCGAACGCCAGCACCGCCCCCGCCTGCTGAACACCGATGGCGCCCAACACGACGACGACGGAGACAAGTGTGAAGCCCGATAGCAGGCCGACGCTGAGCATCCAGAACACTACGTAGGCGTTTACCGTCATTGGGTTTCCGGCCATGAGCAGCTGTTTTTCAATATTAGCCAGGACTCTCGCCGGCAACACCGAAGTTGCCGCATTCGAAAGCGCCTCAATGCCCGGCGCCAGGACACGGTCTGCAAACGGTACACTAAGGTCAGCCTCCCCTTCCACAATCTCCACCGCCCGCGTCTTGAAATCCTGTATTCGTGCCTCCATTACCGAAGGAGCGCGACGCCCCAGTCCAAGCACCAGACTGGCAACCGTCAGAAACACCAGGAGACCGATAATTACGATAAGCATGGTTAACCTCTAAACGTCTATCGCCAGCAACTTCTTCATCGTAAATGCTCCCAGAACCTCTAACACCACGGCGGCTAGAAGCATGCCTTGTCCCGCAGTTGTCGTGAACAGCAACCCCACGTAGTCAGGGGCAATTAGCAGAAACAACAACAGCATGCCCACCGGCAAGCCGCCGACGACGATGCCGGTCATCCGCTGCTGGGAGGTAAGGGTCGCGATCTCTCCCCGAATGCGCTCCCGCTCACGCATCGTGAACGCGACGCTCTCCAGGATCTCCGCTAGATTACCGCCCACGCTGCGCTGAATGTTGACCGCCGTGAGCACCATCTCCAGATCCGGGCTGTCTATCCGGCTTCCCATCGCCTGAAGTGCGTCCTCGGCGCTCATGCCCAGGTTAGCGTCCCGGAGCATCCGCTTCAGCTCCGTGCCTAGGGGCGCGTCAAGCTGACCGGCGGTGAACTCAAAGCTTTGCATCAGCCCGTAACCTGATTTGAGGGAGTTCGCCACCATCCCGAGCATCTCTACCATTTGGCCATCGATCTTCTTGCCACGGGAGCTTCTCTTGGAGCCGACCCAGATGGCCGGCAGGCTGTAGCCAAGCACCGCCAAGCCGAGCCCCATGGCGATGGCAAGCACACCTTGGCTAAAGATAAACGGCACCGCAAAGAACACTATCGCCGCCACATAGCGGATTATGTAGTATTCGCCCACCCGCAGAGGCACCCCTGCTCTCTCCAGGTTCAGCGCCACTTGCTCCGAGCCCCTGAGCTGCCCAATGAAGCTGCTCAGAATCGGCAGGCCGCTGTATGAGCGCTGCCGCAGTACCGGCCCCTGTTGCTCATCCCGCTGCGTCTCACCCGTCTGCCTTTTGTTCCGGAACGTATCCAGCCGCTCCTCCATGGCGCTTTGGCGAGAGGAGCGAAGCCCAACGACAAAGGAGAACACGGCCAGCAGGACCGTCAGCGCGATTATTACCAGCAGGACGTCCATCGCCCTAGACTCCCCCCCCCACCAGGAACACGCTCTCCGGCAGCTGGATGCCGGCCTGCTCAAACCTCTCCGCGAATGTGGGCCGGAGGCCGGTGGCCGTCAAACGACCAATAATTCGTCCTTCCGAATCTACACCAGTCTGATTGAACTTAAACAGGTCCTGCATGGTCACGATCTGGCCCTCCATGCCGATAATCTCGGTCACATGGGTCACCCGCCTCACGCCATCGCTGAAGCGCGCTAGCTGCACCATGAGATGCAGCGCGGAGGCCACCTGTTCCCGGATCGCCTGGCTTGGAAGATCCAGGTTGGCCATTAGAACCATATTCTCGATGCGGGCCAGCGCATCGCGCGGGGAGTTGGCATGAACCGTAGACAGGGAGCCTTCGTGACCCGTGTTCATGGCGTTCAGCATGTCAAACGCTTCCGGCCCGCGCACCTCACCGATGATGATACGGTCAGGGCGCATACGCAGGCTGTTACGTAAAAGCTCGCGCTGGCTGATCTCCCCCTTGCCATCAATGTTTGCGGGCCGCGCCTCCAGGCTCACAACATGCGGCTGTTGCATCCTGAGCTCGGTCGGGTCTTCGATGGTGATTATGCGCTCGCTCTCCGGAATGTAGGCGGAAAGCGCGTTTAGGAACGTTGTCTTGCCGGTGCCGGTACCACCAGAGATGAGTGTGTTCAGGCGGAGCTTTACGCAGGCCTTCAGAAACTGCGCCATTTCCGCCTCTATGGTGCCGGTCGCGACCAGCTCATCCATCGTCATCTTGTCTGCGCGGAACTTCCGAATCGTGATCGTCGCGCTCTTGGGAGATGCAGGCGGGATGACCACGTTGACACGGGAGCCGTCAGGCAGACGAGCGTCCACCATCGGCGACGATTCATCCACGCGGCGCCCCAGGGGAGCTACGATCCTTTCGATAATCCGCTGAATGTGTTCCGCATCTCGGAAGCGAATATCGCTCAGGTAAATGATGCCTTCCCGCTCAAAGTACACTTCGTCGGGGGCGTTCACCATCACCTCGGACACTGAGGGGTCACGAATCATTCCATCGATTGGCCCCAGCCCAACGACCTCGTCCACCACCCGCGCCAGGATCTGATCGCGGGTGATGCCACCCACGGAAGGCATTTCGCGTCGGAGCATAGTCTCCGTAGCCTGCTCCACCAGACCTCGCCTCTCATCGGGCGCCATAGAGCTGATCTGGTCGGCGTCTAGCTCTTCAATCAGCATCTGATGCATTCTGAAGATCAGACCCTCCATATCCTCATTGTGGCGGCCCGGAATGCTCTTAGATGAGACGCTTTCCGGTCTGGCCAATGGACTGCCTTGGGAACGGTTGCTGCCTGGTTGCCAGCTAGGCATCTCTCTACTCCACCTTCACTTCTGTTTGCTCTTCCGTTGCTGTTCCAAGAATGCGTCTGAAGAGGCCTCTGCCGCCCTGTTTCTGCTGCTGTTGCTTCGGCTGAACGCCGCTGAGCGCGTAGGCCAGCTCCACCATGCTCTCCGAAGCCTTGGATGTGGGCTTCGTCACCACCACCGGCATGCCCAACTGGGTGGCGGTGCTGATATTCCGGTCATACGGGATGGACCAGAAGACCTCCCGGCCTAACATTCGCTTGATCTCCTGAGGCTGAACGTTGCTAGCCTCGTTGGTGGCGTTGATCAGCAGCTTCACCTTGTCCTGGGGAAAGTTCCAAGAGCGGAGCATATCTAACGCCAAGAGGGTGTCCTTTAGGCTGGCCATATCCACAGTCGCCACAAGGAGCACCAGCGTAGCCAGCTCCAGCGCCCGCGCTACTATGTCGTTGAACGTCCCTGGCGTGTCCAGGATGACGTAGTCATACGTCTGCGCCAGCAGAGTTATTACGCGCTCGATGTGGCCGGCGTGAACGCTCCGCCAGTCTGTAGGCCGAACCGGCGCCGGCAGGATCGTCACCCCAGTGTTATGGGTGTAGAGACAGTCCTGGAGCATCTCCCGGGTGATCTCTTCCTCCGGTAATGCCAGATCGGCGATGCTGCGCTCCACCGGTATGTCCATCAGGATGGCTACGTCACCGAATCGGGTGTCCAGGTCGACAAGCACGACCGACTGGCCGGTCTTCTGCACCAGGGCTGTGCCCAGGTTGGTTGAGATCGTAGTCTTTCCGATACCGCCCTTGGCGCCGAACACCGTCAGTACCGTGCCGCAGGCCAGCGGCTCCTCAACTTCACCCGATATACGCGCTTGCTTCCGTTCCTCCTGAGCCAGCACGTCATAGATGGACTTGACCAGCTCCTCTTCGCGCACGGGTGTTATGAGATAGTCGCTTACACCGGCAAGCATGGCCTTGCGAATGCTGACCGGGTCTTGGATTGAGGAGTAGGCGACTACCGGAGACTGAGGTAGAAGGTCCGCCACCGCCTCCACTGTTTGCAGGGCTCTAACTACAGGCTCCTCTACGGCGATGACGACGATGTCTGGCTCAGCTTCCTTTGCCAGCGAAACGGCTTCGATCCCATAGCCGGCCTCGCCCAGCACGGCGAAGCCCGATAGGGCCAGCATCTTCTGGACCTCAGACCTTGCGATCTGGTCCTGGTCAATTACTATTACTCGCGGGTTACGTGACATCGCCCTTTACTCCCTCAACCTCTCCCAGCTACTCCTTATTTTTATGACTGAAGTCCCAAGAGAGCTGCACAGGTGGGCGCCGCTCCGTCTTCGGCCCACACAGTTCGGCTAGCCACTGGGCTAGAGTCGCCGAAGCCGCGCAGCGCTAGAGCCAGCCGTGGCGTTGCGCACGCCTCGGCCACGGCGAGAACCTCACCGTGCGCCGGCGATACCGCCAGTGTGACAGTGGTGGCCTCAGGGTTGATCTCGGAACCGTCTCCGCCGATCACGGGCGCCTCGTCGCCTTCGCTCACCAAAGCACGCGTTACGTCCTGATCGACGCTCAACACCAGGATGTTCTGCAGAATCGTCTGGGCTATGCTGTCTTGCTCTACCGCCATGGTAAGGATGACGTCCACGTAATCGCCCGGCCTGATGAGACCGCTGGCGCCGATTACGTTGCTAACCTGAATAGAGACCGCGCGCTTGCCCTCCGGAATCACGAAGGCCAGCGGCGGGTTCTCTCCATCGGCGATAGCGGCACCGGTGGCTGTGACTTTCGTTGTAATTACCTGCTCACCAGCAACGAGCGGAACCCGCACCACCTGACCAATGACACCCTCCGTGTCCGCGAAAACTCCGGCCAGCACCGTGTTGACCGTGATGTCCTTGGTCTCCACCATCCCCTCTTCGATGCGGGTGCCAGCGGCGATATCCACACTGGCGACGACCACAGGCGTCACCTCTCCCCCGGAAATCTCACCGCCGCCGCCATCGCCAGCCTGGCTCAGGTAAACGACGATGAGCACCGCACTGACGAGCCCCAGGAACAGGCCTAGTAGGATGAGACCTCTGTTTGACCTACCGCCTAACGCTTGATTCTTGATCATCGCTTACCTCACCAATCACAATTTTTCTTTCGCGACCCGCCGAAAGCGGGCCACAATAAAACGTCATTACAAATCTAATGATGTTATTGAGGCCGATCTGTTACGGATTAAACGTGGCCAGGCGATTAATTCTTGTGGGGAGGGGACATAAGTTGGTCGCAGCCCGAATGCCGATGGCCCTTGCGATGGGCTGGAGGTCTGAGGTCTTGGACTCACTGAACAAGTGGAGTTCATCCGCGGACATCATGTACCGGGGGTTGATCGCTTTAGTGATGCTCCGGGTGCTCCCGGTGCTATCGCGGGCGCAGGTTGCCTTTAGCCTGCGGGAAGTATAATCGGAGGAGCCAGCGGCGCTACTCTAACCTCATCTCGGCCGTCGACGACAACTCCAACGTGGGACCGATAATATCGCCGGTGAGGAATGCCACCAAGCTAGCCAGGGGAGTTATGAGATCGTAATCGTAATCCACCTGCACAACCACCGACTCTCCTGGCAAGCCTTGGGCGTTGGTGACCAAGACATCCATGTTCGTTTCTTCGTTGATGAGGGTGGCAGTATCATGCACACGGTCTATAATTTGTTGTTCAGTGGCCGCGACCGCACCCAGTCGCGCTCCTTCTCTGGCCGAGTTCGTCACCGTGATCCAGGAGTGGAAGCCCATCCCAAAATCCACGATGGCGAACAGCAGAATTAGAAAGATTGGGACGAGTAGGGCAAACTCAACCAGAGCCTGGCCCTTCTCACCCCTCTGTCCCTTCTCTGTTCGTCTTCGAATCAGCTTTAGCATCTGATCGCCTATCTGATGACCGCAAGGTGTGGAGCCCTGCGTTCACTCCTGCAGGGCGGTTCCTCTCTCTTCTCGTGTCCGGTTTGTCTCCGTGGGTGGTGGGCCCGATAGAATCGCGCCCACCACCCACGATCGACGGCAGCATGCTGCCGTCGACGGGCTCACGCCCGTCGCTACGGCATTGCGGCTGTAATGGCGCCCAGCTGCCCGGCAATGGCTATGCCTAGCACGCCCAGCGCTATGATAGCGGCCACTGCGATGAGCGCCAGGATCAGGCCGTACTCGGCTAGAGCCTGCCCCTCTTCCCGCTCGAAGCGGGTAACGAACCGCAGCAGAGCCGCGCTAATGTTGGAAAGCATCGCTTCCTCCTTTCCTCTAGGATCTTTTCGCGTTCCTCTTCTCTGGTCAGGCCGTCCTCAAAGGACAAGCCCATCCAGAGAGCTTCCATGAGATTAGATGCTGGCCCTACTAGATCCGTTACGCTTATGTCCACTGAGTGAAAGAGTTTTCACCACCTGATCCGCACACTGAATCGCGGGTTAAACGTTTCAATCTCCGCAGCGTTCCAAGAAGTAAGATGGATTTCGCCAAGCACGCGTTACGTAGAGTTGGATCAGACGCTGTACTGCCAAGCTAGCAGCCGCCAGGAATAGAGGACGGCCTCACCTTGATCACTGTCCTCGCCGCCGTCCTCGGCCTGCTCCTGGGCCACGTGCTGGACGTCTTCTTCGACCGTCTGTATACTGACGGATCGCTGGCCGGCCCCGCCTGCCGCTGCCCGCACTGTCACCACGCGCTTCGCCCACTCCAACTGATCCCCATCGTCGGCGTGGCCTGGAGCCGCGGCCGCTGCCCCGACTGCGACAGGCGGCTGCCCCTGCGCGCCTTCCTGCTCACCCCCGGCAGCGCCGCCCTGTTCGTCACCGCGGAACTTGTCGTCGCCGGGTTCGGCCCGGCCCTGCTGGCCGGCTTCTTCGCCACCGTATTCCTGGCCCTCATCTTCACCGACCTTGAGCGACGCCTCATCCCCAACCGCGTCGTCTACCCCTCCCTCCTCCTGGCCGCTGCCTTCTCCTGGGCCTGGCCAGACCGCTCTGTCCTCGAGATCTTCAGCGGCGGCGCCACCGCCCTGATCCTGACCTCCGTTATGTTCATCGTGGGCCGCGGCGCCCTCGGCCTAGGCGATGTCAAGATGTCGATCCTCATGGGCCTTGTGGTCGGCTTACCCTCTGTCATCGTGGGTATCCTCATAGGCACCCTCGCAGCGGGCGCCTTTATCCTGCCGCTGATGATCCTGCGCGTGCTGAACCGGCGCGACTACATCGCCTACGGCCCCTTCATCGCCATCGGCGCCGTGGTCGCCCTCTTCTGGGGCGAGCCGATCTGGGACTGGTACTTCGACCGCTAGCCACGGCGCCGTATCAGGCGGGCTAGCTTGACACCCCCCGCGGGAGACGCAATGATACCCGCGCACCCATCGCCTACGTGATTGCAGGCAAGGGCGAGAGTCCTGCAGACAAACAGGAGTAGCCTCATGACCACTGTCGATGTCCTCGCCGAAGGGCGAGGCGAATACCTCAAGGTAGACCCCGATGGCTTCCGCGATTGGGTCCGCGAGAACAAGAGCCGCGCCCTCGTCCCCAAGCTGATGTCGGAGAAGGAGGCGGTCGAGAAGTTAGTCTCCGACGGCGACTACATCTGGTACGAGTGCAACTACCTGCAGCGCGGCCCCGCCTCCCTCATCCGCGAGGTGATCCGCCAGAAGAAGAAGGACCTCTGGGTTGGCGCCAAGTTCACCTGGGTCACCGCCGCCCTCCTCGTCGGCGGCGGTTGCGTCTCCAAGCTCGATGTCGGCTTCTTCCTGTTCGGCCCCACCGTGGAGCAGGCGATCCGCGAAGGGCGTGTCACGGCCTACGAGTACTCCAACGTGGTGATGACTAACCGCATCATGGCCGGGGCGATGGGCCTCCCCTTCATGCCCGTTCGCTCCTTCGGCGGCACGGACGGCTTCACCCACTCCGGCGCCAAGCTGATCAACGACCCCTACACCGGCGAGCCGATCACCATCGTCCCCGCCCTCAACCCGGACGTCGCCCTCATCCACGTCCACCAGGCGGACGTGTTCGGCAACGCCCGTATCTTCGGCACCGGCATCTCCCACCAGGAGGCGGCGATGGCCTCCAAGAAGGTGATCATCTCCGCCGAGGAGATCATCGATACGGAGGAGATCCGCCGAGATCCCGGCCGTACCACCATCCCCTACTACGTCGTGGACGCCGTCGTCCACGCCCCCTTCGGCGCTTATCCGGGCGAGATGCAGGGCCACTACACCTCGGACGTGCCGCACGTCATCGAGGTCGTCGCCTCCACGCTGCGCGGCCTCATCCCCCAGTATCTCGACAAGTATGTCTACGGCGTCTCCTCCCAGGCTGAGATGCTGGACAAGCTGGTCGGCGCCAGCAGGCTGAAGGATATCCAGGGCCGCGCCACCATCAAGGAGGGGTACACAGCATGAGCGAGAAGGCAGCCTACTTCAACGAGCGCGAGCACCAGATCTGCACGGTAGCCCGCATGATCGAAGACGCCAGGACCTACTGGGTGGCCGGCGGCGGCTCCCCCATGGCCTCCATCCTCCTGGCCAAGATGCTGTACGCCCCCAACGCCATCTACGTCACCGAGGACGGCGTCGTCGCCCCTGAACCTTCCCTCCCTCTCGACCCCCTCATGACGATGGTCACCAGCCGCTCCAGCTACCGCGCCCTACAGTGGGGCA
>JADFKX010000023.1 GCA_022564695.1 Chloroflexota bacterium
GAAGGGGCGCATGTCCGGCAGCGAGCCCTTGAGATTGAGGACGAGGGTGTAGTCGACGTGATCGCCCGTCGCGGCGTCTTTGATGCAGATGTCGAAGTCGTCGGGGTAGTCCTCGCCCGGCAGGACGACGCCGAAGGGGATGACGTCCTTAGTAACGCTGATGGGATCGCCGGGGCTGAGGGCCTGGATGACCATGGAGCCGGTGCCGACGATTAGAAGCACGACGGCCAGCAATCCGGCCAGCAGCAGAGCCGCGCCGCTAGCGCCTCTGCGCAGCGATCCTCCCTGCCTGTCACCCCACATTTTCATCCGTTATGGCCCTCCATCCGGGGTGGGTGTGGGCGTGGGCGCCGGCGTGGGTGTCGGTGTCGGCGCTGGCGTGGGTGCAGGCGTGGGTGTTGGTGTAGGTGTAGGCGCGGGTGTGGGCGCGGGAGTCGGCGCGGGGGTTGGGGTAGTGGTAGGTGCGGGTGCGGCCTCGGGCGTGGGCGCAGGCGTAGGCTCGGTCGCCGGTGCGGCCTCGGGCGCCAGCGTAGGGGTGGGTGTGGGTGTGGGGCAGTCGTCGCCGGCGCCGGTCACCGTCACGGTTATGGGGTCGGTGGATGAGCTCGCCTGGGTATCGTTGGGGCCGAAGGTCCACTTGACGTTGGCGCCGGAGTTCTGCTCGTAGATGCCGCAGCTGGTGTACTCCTGCCTGCCGGATGGGTTCAGCTTGGTGGAGAGCTGTATGGTCAGGGAGGCGCTCTCCCCCGGGAGCAGCGGCGTGTCGGTGCCGCTGCACTCGCCGAAGCCATCCACGGTGGTCTGGGTGACGCACCAGGTGATGCGCACCTGCGTCTCGAAGGAGTCCTTCCCTGAGTTGCCGCGGGTGTGGTTGACGATGAAGACGTCCACGGGGAGGCCGTCCAGGGGCACGCCGTCAAGCTCCGCGCCGAAGCGGTCAACCACCACCACCTGTTCCATGGGGACGCCGGTGGTGTTGGTGACGGTGATGGTGAAGAGCCAGGTCTGCGCGGTGCCGACCGGCACGGGGTCCGGGCCCTCCCGCAGCTTCTGGATGAGGGGCGGATGCACGATGTGGGCCTCCAGGTTCACGATCTGGGCCGTGAACGCCATCAGCGCGGGCACGGTGATCAGAATCCCCAAGGTGACCGTGACGAGCCCGGCGACGAGAACGGCCTTTGAGGGCCATGGCACCCGCCGGCGAAGCGCTCGAACGTCGAATCTTGGTGGAGGCAGGCGCGCATCGTCGCCCGTTGAGCGGCGTGTCGGCCGCTGCGGGCCGCGGTCTTCACCGGATAGGATAGGCCGCGTCATATCATGCGGCTCCCATCCGTTCACGAGTCGTGCTAGCGACCACTTACGCTGCTCACTTTTCTCTACCTACCTGCCGTCTCTACTTTCGTTCTTGCCCCGCATGGCCGGGAGACACTTTAGGGCCGGCCCCATTGCCGTGGAACCGACCCTGTTTTATAATTAAACATGGCAAAGGGCTCTGGTAATGCGGCGTCTTCTTGCCTGCCCCGTGTGGTTGCGGCCGTGCGGGGCTCTCTCTTTAGATTGCTTAAGCTCTAGCTACCACTCTTTCTCATCCCCCCATCAAACAATAATCGGCGACGAGCCGTCGCCGATTATCCACACCCGAGATCCAGTACCCCCGCCACCCATCTCGGCTTGCGGCTCACACAACATAACGTGAGCGCCATCCCTTTCTAGCACAGCCCCATTGGCATGTCAAGGCTTCCTGCTCGATATCCCAAAACCACCATCATATCTTACAGGCGCCATTGACATATCAATGATCATCCCTGCCCCTGATCGCCTTCTCCTGCGGCGCTGCGGCGCGCCGTTCCCCCTAAAAGGCGTGAGGCCCTCCGCCTAAGCGGATGGGCCTCATCGCCGCACCCCAGCTAGGTTCACGTTATTGTAAAAGAGTGGGGGAGATGTGCACGCACCCCGAGTCCTTGCGGACACTTCACCAGCCCCGCAACCGGTGAACTAAGAGAAATCACATCTCCCCTACATAACAGAACAAGTCAGATAGCGCTTCTATTACGGTCGTTCACCAGACGTTAACCTTTGGGCCACACTCGTCACTCTATTGGCCCACCGCCGCCCGAATGGCTATACTACCCCCGCGTACATTTGACGTTCAGCCTGTAGCCTGCCCGCCGAAGGAGGAGACCGTGTCCGGCTTCGAGAACATCATCTACGAGAAGAAGGGCCACCTGGCCTACATCACGCTTAACCGCGAGGAGCGCCGCAACGCCATCGACCCGGCGACCTCGCAGGAGCTTTACGACGCCTTCAACGACTTCAAGGAGGACGATGAGCTGTGGGTGGCGGTGCTGACCGGCGCCGGCGAGGTGGCGTTCTCCGCCGGGGCTGACCTGGTGGCGATGGCGAAGGCGTTCGCCGGCGGGCAGGGGATGCGATTCGATGTGCCGTTTGGGGGGATCACCCGCGACTTCGAGTGCTGGAAGCCGATGATCGCCGCTATCAACGGCTACTGCCTGGCCGGGGGGATGGAGCTGGCGCTCTCCTGCGACATCCGCATCGCGGCGGAGCACGCGACGTTCGGGCTGCCGGAGCCGAAGCGGGCGATCATTCCGGCGGCGACGGGCACCCAGCGTCTTCCACGCGCTATCCCGCTGGCGTACGCGATGGAGCTGCTTCTCACGGGCGAGCGGTTCGACTCAGACTGGGCTCTCCGTGCGGGTCTGGTGTCCCGCGTCGTCCCCGCGGATCAACTCATGGCGACGGTGGAGGAGGTGGCGGGCAAGATACTGGAGAACGGACCGCTGGCGGTGCGCGCCATCAAGCAGGCGGCGCTTCAGGGGCGTGACATGAAGATGGAGGAGGGGCTGAAGCTGGAGTCGCAGATGATGGCGACGGTGATTCGGAGCGAGGACGCCCGCGAGGGGCCAACGGCGTTCGCGCAGAAGCGGAAGCCGGAGTACAAGGGGCGGTAGAAGGCGAAGTCATCGCCACCCCTCGGGCGACCTGAAGGTCGCCCCTACACGGCCGCCAGCGCCGCCGGCTCCAGCGGCTCGTAGCGGGTGACGGGGCCGAACAGCTCCAAGACGGAACGGTCTCCCGAGATGCCACGCAGCCGGCGCTCCGCCAGATGCTCGCGGACGAACAGCTGGGCGACCGCCGCCTTTCGGGCGGAGCCGTCGTTGGCCAGCTCAGCCGCCGCCGCCTCGGTGAGCAGCGCCGCCTGGATGAGATCGGCGAGGAGGCCGGTCAGGCGGCGGGCGTGCAGGAGCTGCAGGTCGTTGGGGAGGGAGGCGATCACGCCCAGCGCCTCGACAGCCTCGGCGCGGGCGCCCTCGACGGCGCCGCGGACGGAGGCCAGGGCCGGGTGATCGGCGTTAGCCAGCGCCTCGTCGACGCGACCCAGGAGGGCGTCGTGGGCGTGCTCTTTGGCGATAGCGCGGAGGACGTCCAGGGAGATGATGTTCTCCGTGCCCTCCCAGATGGTGTGGCACTGGGCGTCGCGGAACTGTCTTGCCAGGGGCCAGCTCTCGATGTAGCCGTTGCCGCCGAGCACCTCCAGCCCCTGGCTGGCGATCTCCAGGCCGCGGCGGGCGGCGCGGAACTTGGCGAGGGGCACCATGATGCGGTACAGCCGCCGCGCCTCCTCGTCGCCGGAGCGCCCGGCGAGAGACGCGGTCTCGAACACGACGGCGGCAGCGGCCTCGACCTCCACGGCCATCTGGAGGAGCGTCTCCTGGACCAGGGGCAGCTCGTCCAACCGTTGCCCGAAGGCCTGACGATGCGCGGCGTAGATCGCCGCTTCCAGGAAGCAGCGGCGGGCGATCCCCAGCCCCATGGCCGCCACACCCAGACGCGAGCCGTTGACCATGCTCATCATCCGGTTCAGACCCCGCGACTCCGATGAGTCAGTTTTGGGGTTGCTAAGGATGTAGGCCTCGGCATCGACGAAATCGACCTCGGCGGTGGGCACGGAGCGGGTGCCCAGCTTGTCTTTGATGCGTTTGATATGGATGCCGTTGGGGGAGCCGTCGGCGCGGGTGACGGGGACGACGAAGAGGGCGAGGCCGCGCAGTCCGGGATCGGCGCCTTCGGGCCGGGCGAGGGTGGCGATCGCCTTGGCGTCCACGTTGGAGCAGAACCACTTGGAGCCGTTGAGCAGCCAGGTGCGCTCGTCCACCTGTTTCGCCGTCGTATCCGTGGTGGCGAGATCGGAGCCGCCGCGTATCTCGGTCATGAACATGGCGCCGTCCCAGCTGTCATCGAAGGATGGCGCCATCAGATGGGCCATCAGCTCCTCGCGGATGCCGGATGGCGCGTGGCGGTCGACGAGGGCGACGACGCCGTCGGTCATGCCGGTGGCGCAGACCATGCCGGTGTCTGACTGGCTAAGGAGGTAGGTGAAGGCGCTTCTCAGGACGGATGGCACCTCCTTGCCAGCCGCCTCCAGGGCGTGGGGGCCTTCCTCCCATATGTAGCGCTTAGTATCGATGGTGCTGGCGTTGTGAACCACTCGATTCGTCTCGTTGCCCCAGGCGTCGTAGCGCTCAAGCTGCGGCGGGTTGCGGTCGCTCACCTCGGCGTTGGCGGCGATGGGCCCGCCGCATATCTCGCCCCAGTGCTGCAGCCGCTCCTCGGCCCAGCCGCGGTCGCCGGGCGACAGGTAGCGGTCCATCAGTGCTTTCAGGTTGGGGTCGACCTGGTACCAGTTGAGGCCGATGGCGGACTCCAGTTTGGAGTAATCGATAGGTTCAGTCATGGCGTCGCCTCACAAGCTATAGCTGATGGCCTTGCTAGGGTATCAGGCAGGACAGAAGTTGGCAAAGGCGGGCGACCCGGCGGGGGATCGATGCTACACGTCCGGGGGCCCATCTAAGGCCTGACCCGCCAACCCCGGCCGGCGTGGCCATGGTTGACGCGACCAGCCCGGCGCGTGATCTGATAGGTGTCAGCTACTACTCGATTGTGAAGGTTAGGGTATTAGAAGTGTTCCGGCCCTTCTCAGCGCCGATGTCCTCTTGCACTATCTCCCCGCTGGTTTCGTCGAGAACGGATGGCCCCGACAGGGTATTCTCGTAAACAACCGTAACTTCGTATTCGCCTTTCTCGTCGAGGAAATATAGCTCGGCGATGTCCTCCGTGCGCTCGATGCTTTTCCCTGGTTCGAGCCCTTGAAAATCATCGGGCCCCGGCGGACCAATTTTCAGATCGCTACGGAACATCGCCTCTTCTCCGGAGGGCGTCTTGATCCGCATCGTGACCTCCCGGAAAGGAGCGGGGGCCTCCTTATCGTTGACAGCCAGCCTTGCATTCACGGTCTGGGGTTCGGAGGAGACGTTTTTCAATATGATGTCGATGGGAATGGGTTCTTCCATGGCAAACTGGTCTTTGGGCATCGAAATCGAAGCGCCGAGGGCGTTGGCGCCGCCGCCGCAACTTGCGCCGAAGAGGGCCATCGCGAATGTGGGTAACAACAAGGTTAGTCTCCAGCTCACTGAGTTGATCCCTTCCTCTACGAGCCTGCTAGTACCTCGCAAGCCTGCGTGCTAGGTCTGCCCTATCTGCCGGGCTGACTCCCGTGTTTCCAGCGTTATCGAGCTCCCTCTGATAGGCCTCTTTCTCCCGGCCATTACTGCCCAACGCTGTTGCTGCGGCTTCGTCTTGCCACTGCTGGCTATGCACCATTTCGTGTTTTAGCGACGAATAGAGCCAAGCAACGCTGACGAACGAAGCGTCGCCGATTTTTACCTTACCGCCCTTTTTCCTCTCAGCAGAACCTTCGCCTGCGAGTGTTGAATCATAAATGGGGCTCTCGCCTTCCATGGTGTCGAAGTTGCAGCAATACTTCTTGAGAGTCTTGACGAGCTCTTCCAGGGCTTCCTTCTTCTTGCCGGCGTCTATCAAATCCTGGACGGCTTTCTCCTCTGCATCCGTAATATCTGGCCAAGGGTTGGTTATGGGGTTTTTCGTTGCGTGTGGAGTGGGAGTGGGAGTGGCTGTGGCGGTTGGAGTCGGAGTCTCGACAACCGGCGTCGACGTTGGCGGGGCTATTGCCGTGGCCGTAGGCGTAGCTGTCGGCGCGGCCGTGGCCGTGGGCGTGGGGGCGACGCTCGAGTCAAGGACTCGCACATCAAGCAAGCACAAATCTGACTCATTAAACTCCGGCGCATCCCAAAAAATCAGTATGAGGTTCACGCCCATTTTTAGCGCCGTTATTGTAAACACCCCGTCCGTCGCTCTGAAACTGCCCCCCGGAGTAATGCTCGCGACATCAGGGGCGTCGTCATTGATCACTTCATAGTTTGTAGCAATCCCGTCTGCACTGATCGTATAGCTCCCCGTTTCGCCGGGTTTCAGGTTCAGCGGGGACACGCCACAGGCATGCGCAAGGGCTACCGGGCTCGACAAGAGGCTCAATACCAGGAAAGCCGCGAGGCCAACTATTACGGCGATCACAACGGCGGTGCGAGCGGTTCGTTGATGCATTCGGCCCCTCTCCATATCACCCAAAGTCTATTGCGTCTCCAGGCGAAAACTTAGAATCCGAGTGAACCAGTGCCTTACCATACAGTCTACCGACCACCCAGTCAACGCGGTCGGTAGCGTGGCGAAATGCTTACGCAGAATCCGAAGAATCGCCGACAGGGAACAGTACGTAACTCCCACCGCATTCTGGAGAGAGCGCAGGCCTTCGTGGCGGAGTATCCGTTTCTACCGGGGGGTCTCTGCCGCAGCCCGAATCCCGCCCTGTGCCGCTGACGGGCCGCCCGCAGTCATGTCAGACGGTAACTGAGGCCTTGACCCGCCGCCGCGCGGCCCCTATACTCCCCTGCGGACTGACGGGTGAGGAAAGGAGTCCCGACGCGTCGGGATTATTTATGCCAGTTATTGTAGTTGTGGGCGGTCAGTGGGGGGATGAGGGGAAAGGCAGGATCGTAGACCTGCTGGCGGAGAAGGCGCACGTAGTGGCCCGATACTCAGCCGGCAACAACGCCGGTCACACCGTGGTCAATGAACTGGGCGAGTTCAAGCTCCACCTGGTGCCGGCAGGGATCTTCTACCCCGACAAGGTCTGCGTCATCGGCAACGGCCTGGTCATCGACCCTCCGGTGCTGCTAGCGGAGATCGAGGAGCTGCAATCGCGCGGCGTCTCCGTCCAGGGCCGGCTGTTCCTTAGCGATCGCGCCCAGGTGCTGATGCCCTGGCACCCGATCATCGAGCGGATGGACGAAGAGCTACGGGGAAAGGCGGCGATCGAGACCACGGGTCGCGGCGTGGGTCCGGCTTTCGTGGACAAGGTGGGCCGCGCCGGCGTACGGATCGCCGATCTCATGGAGAGGGAGTCGCTGCTTGAGCTGCTCTCTTTCCTGGTGCCCTACAAGAACGCCACGCTGGAGAAGCTGTACGGGGCCGAGCCTCTGTCCACGGAGCGGGTGCACGCCGAATACGCCGATTACGGCTCGCGGCTGGCGCCGTTCGTGACGGACACGGCGGCGCTGGTGCAGGAGGCGATGGGCCGCGGCGATACGGTGCTGCTGGAAGGAGCACAGGGGTCGCTGCTGGACCTGGACGCCGGGACCTACGAGTACGTCACCTCCTCGGTGCCGTCATCGCTGGCGGGGGGAGCGGGTTTAGGCATAGGGATTGGGCCGACGAAGATCGATAGCGTGCTGGGGGTGTACAAGGCGTACAACACACGCGTGGGCGCGGGGCCGATGCCTACCGAGCTGACGGACGAGACGGGCACGCTGCTGCGGGAAGGGGGGCCGCGCCCGGAGTACGGCGCTACCACCGGCCGGCCGCGCCGCTGCGGCTGGTTTGACGCGGTGGCCGCGCGCTACACGGCCCGCCTCAACGGGGTGACCGCCATCGCCCTGACCCGGCTGGACGTGCTGGACCAGATGCCCACGATTAAGGTGTGCACCGAGTACCAGTTGGAGGGGGAGCGGACCGATTCTCTGCCCGCCAGCCGGGGAGCGCTAGCCCGGGCCACGCCCATCTACGAGGAGCTGGCCGGCTGGCAGCAGGACACGTCAACCACGCGACGTTTCGAGGACTTACCGGAGAACGCCCGCGCCTACATACAGCGTATCGAAGAGCTCCTGGACGCGCCGGTGCACCTAGTGTCCGTGGGCCCGGAGCGCGATCAGGCGATTCCGATCAAGCCGATCCTCTAGAGAGAGGTACAGATGAGCGAAGCGATAACGCCCTGGATACACATCGTTGCGGTAGCGGTCTGGATAGGACCGCAGTTCTTCATGTTTCTGGTGACGGTCCCAGCCGTGCGGGTCATTGAGGACCCCGCCGTGCGCCTGCAGGTGATGAGGGTCATCGTGCGGCGGTTCGGCTGGCTGGCCTGGGCCGCGATGGCGGTCATCGTCCTGAGCGGCGTATCCAACCTGTTCCAGGAGGCAGAGGAGTTCGGCCATATTTGGGACACCGATTACCGCTACTTCCAGATATTCTCCACGAAGATGGTGCTGGTGGGGCTGATGGTCATCCTCACCGCCCTACACACTTTCGTCATCGGGCCCAAACAGCTGCGGCTTCTGGAGGAGATGCGGGGCGACTCGACCGAGGCAGCAGGCCTGAGGCGGGTCTCCATAATCATCAGCTCGCTGACGCTCCTGCTCAGCATCGCCACGGTATACGCCGCCGCCGTGCTGGCCAACCACGACTACTCCTTCCAGCTCGTATAGTCGCGATGGGTTGAGATGACGTCTCCCCGCATCGAGATACACTACTGCACCCGGTGCCGGTTCATGCTGCGCGCGGCCTACCTGGCGCAGGAGCTGCTCACCAGCTTCGAGAAGGAGCTAGGTGAGGTGGCGCTGGTGCCGGGCTCCGGCGGCATCTTCGAGGTGAGGCTGGACGGGGAGACGCTGGCGACGAACCGCGAGACGAAGGTGATGCCTGAGGCGGGCGAGGTGAAGCGGCTGCTGCGGGACCGGATTTCGCCGGGACGGACGATAGGTCACGAGTGAGGCGCTAGCCTGAAGGCGCCCGTCAAGATAACCTATTACGAGATAACCTATTCATTGAGAGCGCACCGGAGGCCTCGGCATCTGGGGCGTTGAGTTGGAAAGGGTCACCAAGATGAAGTTGGGATTCAATTTACCCCAGATCGGCCCGGCAGCTAGCCCCGAAGCTATCGTTCGGGTAGCCCAGCGGGCCGAGGAGCTGGGCTACGACAGCGTCTGGGTTACGGAGCGTCTGCTCTGGCCGATCGAGCCGCAGACCCCGTACCCTGCCAGCCCCGACGGCTCGCTCCCCGACGTGTACAAGACCATCCTCGATCCACTCGAAGCGTTGACGTTCGTTGCCGGACAGACTAGCCGCATCGGCCTGGGCACCAGTGTCCTCGACATGCCGTACTACAATCCGGTGATGCTTGCCCGAAGACTCACCACCCTCGACGTCTTGTCGGGCGGCCGGCTACGGCTGGGGCTGGGGCTGGGCTGGTCCCAGGACGAGTTCGACGCGGTGGGCGCCTCGATGAAGGGCCGAGGCAAGCGGGCGGACGAGTTCATCAGCGTCCTGAAGGCGATCTGGACGACTGATCCGGTGGAGTTCCAGGGCGAATTCTACCAGGTCCCGAAGTCGGTCATCCTTCCCAAGCCGGTGCAGAAGCCGCACCCGCCCATCTACCTGGCCGCTTACTCGGCTGGCGCCCTCAAACGCGCTGCCACAATGGCGAACGGCTGGAACCCGGCGGGCGTGCCGGTGGACGGAATGAAGCAGATGATGGAGGGGATCAAAGGCATGGCCCAGGAAGCCGGGCGGGACCCATCGGAGGTGGCTTTGGTGGTGCGGGCCAACTTACTCGTGACGGACGAGGCGCTGGGCGAAGACCGCTGGATATTCACAGGCTCATCTGAACAGATCAAGGCTGACATCGCCGCGACGCGCGAGCTGGGAGCGGCTGAGCTGTTCTTTGACCCAACGTTCTCGCCGGATGGCGTCTCTGTGGATGGCTTCCTGTCGCGGATGGAGATGGTAAGAGAGCTAGCGTCAGAGTAACGAGAAACATCGCCCCAAAACATAAGGAGTTAGTGTAATGTCCGCGTCCCTGTCCGAAGGTGTCAAGAAGCTGTTCCGAGAGCCCAACTACGGCCACATGGCCACCCTCATGCCGGACGGCTCGCCCCAGGTATCGCCCGTGTGGGTGGACGTGGATGGCGACCGCATCCTGGTGAACACGGCAGAGGGTCGGGTCAAGCCCCGCAACGTCCGTCGCGACGCCCGCGTGGCTATTTCAATTTATAACCAGGAGAATCCCTACTCATCGGCGTTCATCCGGGGCCGCGTAGTGGAGATCACACACGAGGGTGCGGAGGAGCACATAGACAAGTTAGCCAAGAAGTACCTGGGCCAGGACACCTACCCGTACCGCCAGCCGGGAGATCAGCGGGTGATCCTGGTCATCGAGCCGGAGCACGTCGGCTCGATGATGACCGACTAGAGGTCGAGCGACGGCACAGGGAACGCGAGAGTCAGCTCCGACCTTCGAGGGGCCGCCTCCGGGCATCCTCTCCGAGCGGCTGCTCGGCCTCCTGGACGACATCCTGGAGGGGAAGGCGCCCAACGCCGGCCGGTTCTGCGGCTACTGCTATCACCCCCTGCCCGCGAGGAAAGAGGGTGGCAATTGTCCTCACTGTGGCCGCTCCCCGGCTGATTGGCCCGCTGCGACGCGCGTACCTGACGAGGTGTTCTCGATGTTCCGCAGCCAGCGGTCGCGGGAGGGTTGGGTAGTGCGCGGCACGGCCTGGATCGGTCTAACGCTGGGGGTGGTTCTGGGGCTGGTGCCGCTGGCGTTCTACGGGGTTAGCTGGTGGACGGTGCTGGCGTTCTTCGGAACGATGGCGCTGTTCTACATCGGCTCGGCGAACGTGGCGAACAGCGTGGGCGACGCTGTGGGGTACCGCTGGGGTCAGTCGGAGCTGCGGAAGCGATGGGATGCGTTTAGGGCCAGTAGAGATGGAGAGCGAATCGTCTAGGCTCAGTAATCGTTCTAACTGTTAGGAATTTTGCGGCTGAAAGGTGGTGACCAGCGATGGGGCGCTTTGATTGGCTGCTCACACCGTTCCGCGAAGGTCTCAGGATACGGAAGGGGCTCTTGTTAGCAGTGGTCTACTTGCTAGGTGCTTGGGGCGGCGCCTTCGGAATAGCCCTGGCTGTGGTCGAGTGGCGGGACGAAGTCGCAGACCTAACTGCCGCTGAGCGGCAGATTGGGGACATCGACTCCTCGGTCGCCGAGCTTGGTAGGCAGCTCGATCAAATTGAGACTAGCCTGACGATGAGACCCTCTCCAACAGCTGTGAGTACACCTGCTCCATCGCCAACGCCGACCCCTGAGCCCACGCCGAGCCCTGCACCGGAGCCCGGCGCCACCCGCGACAACCCGGTACCGCTGGGCCAACCGTTGCTGCTGCAGGGCTGGGAATTGACCGTAGTCGACTGGTGTTGCGGGCCCACAGAAGAGCACGCCGCATCCGCCGTCGCGATCCGCCTGCGCGCCGTAAACGTCTCGGCGGGTGAGCTCGCTAGCGTGGACTTCCTCTCCTTCAGCATGGTTTTATCTACGGGGGCTGTTCAGAAATGTTACCGCTCCAACCCTAGTGATCTCTATAAAAGTGGCATTCTGGGTGCGACGCTTGAAGGCGTCATTAACTGTTCCCCCCCACCGGATGAAACCGGCCCGTTCCTGATTAGTGGCCGCTTCTTCGCGCTTGAATGAAGCGGGGAACAACGTACGGTTCTTTGCCCTGGAGTTATCCGGAATCCGGCTGCCTGACCGCCATACACCGGCACCGCTCGGGGCGCGGGAGGGGGGCTAGACTCTCTTCTTCTTGCGACGCCGCTTCGGGGCCGTGGTGACGGCAGCGGCGACCGGCTCCGCCGGGGCTGCGGCAGCGGTGGCTTCCCCCAGGGCGGCGATGAAGTCGTGCGGCTCCTTTAGCGAGAGATAGAGGCGCTCGCAGGACGTGGGTAGGAGCATACGCAGGCGCTGGCGCTCCTTGAATCGGATCTCCACAACGTTGACGTAGGTGCCGATCAGCCCCACGGTGCCGCGGAAGTTCGTGCGCCAGCCGATACCGCCCAACAGCGGCCAGTGGGAGGGCGACGCCGCCGCCACCTGGTTCAGGGGGAAGCGATGATCGAACAGCCAGCCGAAGCGCACGTGCAGCACCCCGTCCTCCAGCTCAGCGTAGGAGCGCTGCGACGTGCCCCCGAAGGGCAGCAGTAGCGGCCGCCAGAGCGGACTCATGAGGATGGGAAAGCGCATTAGTGAACCTCCTGGTGAACGCCGACGGCTAGTAGCGTTTATCCTCGACGTCATCGGCGAACCATATCTCCGGCGGACCTTGCACTCCGGCCCGCTCCATCGCCGACCGCAGCTCATCGGAGGCGGCGAACTCCTTCGCCCGGTTCAAGTCGTTCACCCTAAAGGCGATGATGATGACGTTGGGGTCGTCGGCGTCACGGTGGAGGCTGTGCCCGGTGAGGCCGTTCGCCGTTCGCATGGCCTCATGCTCGTCGAAGACGGGCTTCCACTTGGCGTAGTCCGCCACCGTGTGCTTTATGAACATGCTGGGCATTCGTAGCTCCTTATAGATGGGGAAACGTAATTCGCTGCCTGATTCACCTAGACTGTCACCGCTAAGTCTATCCTACTGCGCCGCACCTGCGCTGTAATGCGTTCGGCCGCATCCCCCTCCGGCTCCACCAACGGCAGCCGGGGCGCGCCGACCCGAAAGCCGACCTGGTTGAGAGCGTACTTCACGGGGGCCGGGTTGCTGGCCGCAGTCATCAGGATCTGCATCAACGGCAGGAGGCGACGATGGGCGCGTCCGGCATCAGCCGTGCGACCGGCCAGATAGTCGTCGATGATTTGGTGCATCTGGGCGCCGGTGAGGTGAGAGACCACGGCGATGACGCCGTAGCCGCCGACGGCGAGGATGGGCAAGGTCATGGCATCGTCACCGCTCCACAGGCGGAACTCATCGCCCGCGTCGTCGATGATGCGGGCGATCTGGAAGAGGTCGCCTGAGGCTTCCTTGATTCCTACGATGTTGGGCACCCGAGAGAGGCGCAGCGTGGTCTCCGCCGTCATGTTGACGCCGGTGCGTGAGGGGATGTTATACAGGATGCAGGGCAGTCTGGTCCCCCGGGCGATCGCCTCAAAGTGGCGGTAGAGACCGTCCTGTGTGGGCTTGTTGTAGTAGGGCACGGTGAGCAGGAGGCCATCGACGCCGATGCGCTCCGCCTCCTGTGAGAGCTCGATGCTGGCGGCGGTGTCGTTCGTGCCGGCGCCAGCGATGACGGCACCGCGACCGCTCACCGCCTCCTTAATGGCGGCGAACAGCTTCAGCTTCTCGTCGTGGGTCAGGGTCGACGCCTCACCGGTGGTGCCGCCGACCACGAGGCCGTCGCTGCCGGACTCGAGCAGGGAGCGGGCCAGCCGCTTCGCCTGCTCGTAGTCCACCTGCCCTTCGTCGTCGAAGGGGGTGACCATAGCGGTGAGAAGACGTCCGATCTCCATGGGCATATCCTATATCAGGCGGCGGGCGATCAGCTCCTCCGCGATCTGGATCGCGTTGAGAGCGGCGCCCTTGCGGAGGTTATCGCTGGCGATCCAGAGGGCGATTCCCAGCGGATGGGAAGCGTCCTGGCGGATGCGTCCCACGAACGTGTCGTCTTTGCCGACGACGCCCCTGGGCGTGGGGTATAGGTTCACGGACGACTCGTCCTGGATTGTCACGCCGGGGGTGTCGCGGAGGATAGTATTTACCTCTTCCGGAGTGATGGGGCGGGTGAACTCCACATGCACAGCCTCGCAGTGCCCGACGTATACGGGTACGCGAACGCAGGTGGCGGATACCGCTAGATCGGGCTCATGCATGATCTTCTTGGTCTCGTTGATTATCTTCCACTCCTCTTTGGTGTAGCCGCTGCCCAGGAAGACGTCCACGTGGGGCAGCAGGCTGAAGGCGATCTGGTGAGGGAAGACGTGGGCGGTGACGCTGTTGCCGTCCAGCACGGCGCGTGTCTGGTCGGTAAGCTCCTGAACCGCCTTGGCGCCCTGCCCCGAAACCGACTGGTAGGTATCGACGATGACGCGCTTAATTGGGTTGGCGGTGTGTAGGGGCCAGAGCGTATGTACTAGGGGCGTGGTGGGGCAGTTGGGGATGGAGATGATCCCCTTGTGACCCTCCAGGTCATCGGCGTTCACCTCCGGCACAACCAGGGGAACGTCCGCCTCCATGCGCCAGGCAGAGCTATCGTCGATGACGACGGCGCCGGCCTTGACCGCGGCGGGGACTATCTGCTTGGAGACTTCCGTGCTGGCGGAGAAGAAGGCGATGTCCACGCCGGCGAAGGACTTGGTGTTGGTCTCTTCTACTTCCAGATCCCATTCGCCCACGGTGACGCGGCGCCCGGCCGAGCGGTTGGAGGCTAGGAGGCGCAGCTCCTTAATAGGGAAGCCTCTCTCCAGGATGAGATTGAGGAACTCCTGCCCCACAAGGCCGGTGGCGCCAACCACTGCGACGTTGTACTCCTTGGCCATCCTTACTCACTCTCGAGATAAAGCGCAGCCGTCAGATTCGGCTGCGGCGCGACCATGTTAGCCGATTGGAGTTTGAGCCGCAACGGGAGTCGGTGCGCCCCGCAAGTGGGAAGCCCTAATCTACGGCAGCGGCTCGCCTGTGTGAGCGGTGTCTAGAACCAGCGCCAGAGCCAGGTGCGGACGAAGCCTTCCTTCACCCAACGCCAGAGAAAGCTGGGCTGTCGCATCTTTAAATCCGGGTCAGGCTCACCATAGAAGTTGCCGGTCAGGTATGCCGCCTTGCCGAAGCCGGTCTCCAGGAAGCAGGAGCCTTCTCCACCGAACGCCCAGCGGGTATCACCACCGTTGATCTCGGCGGCGATGTTGCGCGCCACGACCTCAGCTTCACCGTGTGCGAACACTCCCGCCTTGGGCAGCGGCTTGCCGTTGGCGAGCGGGATGCCGGTGACATCGCCAATCGCATACACACCCTCGAACGGTGTGGCCAGCGTCTCCCGGTCCACGCTGACCCAGCCGCCTTCCTGAGCTAGGCCTGCCTCGCGCACGACGGTCGGGACCTCGTGCAGGGGCACGCCGATGAGAAGGTCGTAAGCGGCGTCGGTGCCGTCCTCGAAGGTCAGCTTCCTCGCCTTGGGGTCTACTGCCTTCAGGCGGCTGCTGGGGCTGAACCGGATCTCGCGGCCGGCCAGTATCTCGGTCACCGCCAGGCCTATCGCCGCGCCCGCCACGGGCAGGGGGGCCGGTTCCGGGGTGAACAGCCGAATCTCCACCTCGGTGCGGAGGCGGCTGCGGCGGAAGTAGTGGTCCAAGAGAAGCGCACCTTCGTAGGGGGCGGCGGGGCACTTGTAGGGCAGGCCCGGAACGACGATGGCGATGCGGCCAGACTTGAATTTCGCGAGCTCCTCGCACAGTCCTTCCGCGCCCTCCAGGGTGTAGTAGGTGAAGGCGGTGCCCAGCCCACTGATATCGCCCGCGGTGTACTGCGTGCCCAAGGCGACGATCAGGTAGTTGTAGGTGAGCTCTTGCCCGGTCAGGTGCACGGTCTTCTTGGAGGGGTCGATGCCGGTGATTTCGTCGGCGATGAACTCGATCCCCTTCCGGTTGAGGCGGCGCAGGTCGCGGCTGATCTGCCCGGCGACCTTCTGGCCTAGCATGACGGCGGTATAGGCGGGTGCAAAGCTGTGCCAGACGTTGTGGTCTACGAGGACGACGCGGTGCTCGCGGTGAAGCGACTTCCGCAGGCGGTTGGCGGCCACTAGGCCGCCGACGCCACCGCCGAGGACGACTATCGTCTTGCCAGCCATGACTTACTCCGATTCAAGCTCGCTTGGTCAGAATGATAGCATCCTCTTGGGGTCACAAATCAAGGGTTCTGTGTGCTATGGTCCGGCGATTTGGGCCTCATGGATCGGCGCGGGCTATTCCAGGCCGACCAGCCTCTCCAGGCCGTGGACGCCGTCCTGACGCTCCATCACATCCTTTATCGCCAGTATGACGCCGGGCATGAACGCTTCCCGGCTGCTGGAGTCGTGACGGATGGTGAGGGTCTCACCGAGCCCGCCGAAGATCACCTCCTGGTGGGCGACCAGGCCGGGGAGACGCACGCTGTGGATGGTGACGCCGTCAACGGCGCCGCCGCGGGTGCCCTCAAGCGTTTCGCGCTGTGCGGGCGGCCGCTGGAAGCGCCCCTCGCGGCCCTCGGCCATCCTGCGGGCGGTGGCCAAGGCCGTCCCAGACGGGGAGTCGACCTTGCTTTCGTGGTGCATCTCGATAATCTCGGCGTGATCGAAGAAGCGGGCGGCAATCTTCGAAAGGTGGGCCATCACGACGGCGCCCAGGGCGAAGTTGGACGCGACTACAGCGCCAAGCTTACGTTCGCGACACTCGCGATTAAGCTCATTCAGGAACGCTTCGGAGAGACCTGAGGTGCCGATGACGAGACGCGCCCCCGCTTCCAGCGCCTCACGGGCCACCGAGGGGGTGTGATCCGCATTAGTGAAGTCTACTACGACGTCAGGCCGGGTGCGGGTGAACAGGCCGGCAGGGTCTGCGCCGAAGGGGACGAGGTCTGAGCCGTCAGGGAGCGGTAGGTACTCTTCTGTGGCGCGGTGAGAGAGGACACCCACAGGTTTCAGGTCGGGCTCGGCGCATACGGCAGCCAGGGTTTGGCGGCCCATTTTGCCTGTGCCGCTGACAACGACCTTTATGGGCATAGAGCGACTCCGGTGCTATATTCTACCAGCGCCTTCCGGGTGGGCTGGGAGGAGGCGGTAGAGGATCGCCGGGGCTGCGCCGGAATGCGCCGCCATCCGGCCGTTGCTGCGGTTGCTGGGAGCGTCCGCCGAATCCGCCTCGAGATCTGCCGTCACCACCGCCGCCGCCGAACTGCCGGCCACCGCCACCACCACCGCCGCCACCGCCGCCACCGCCGCCACCGCCGCCGCTATCGGAATAACCGCCGCCGGCCGGCTCGCCGGCCATGCCGCCGCTGCCGCCGTCAGCGCGGCCGTCGAGCATTTGCAGCTCGCCGCGGAAGCGCTGCAGGACGACCTCGGTCGAATAGCGCTCCTGGCCCGACTGGTCTTGCCATTTGCGGGTCTGCAGGGCGCCCTCGATATAAATCTTGGAGCCCTTGTGCAGATACTTCTCGGCAACATCGAGCAGGTTCTCGTTGAAGATGACGATGCGATGCCACTCGGTCTTCTCGCGGCGCTCGCCCGACTGCTTGTCGCGCCAGCTCTCGGAGGTGGCGAGCGACAGGTTGCAGAC
>JADFKX010000024.1 GCA_022564695.1 Chloroflexota bacterium
GAAGGGCCCACCTCGGCCTCATCCTCGCCACCATCCCCGAGGCTAGACAGGCCCTCCTCCACCTCGCCGCCCGCCACCGCCTCAAGCAGCGCAAAGCGGAGCAGGTCGCCGTCCTCCTCCTGAACGCTATGATGGAACGCGCCCGCTCAACGGCCGAACGTCAAACCATCAATAAAAACGAAGCCTCGGAACCCGCCTTACAGATTCACCGAGCGACCGAAAAAATAATACCCCACGCCGAACCATCAAACCGCAGACACAACCGTCAGCGGACGATCAAAAGCCAGATACGGAACTCCCCTTGATCGAACGTCGAAAACCCTTGATCGTCCGCAGGGCCCTAGGTTCTGGGGGTGCTGGGTTCTCGGCTGCGTCCCGCCGCCCCCTACCCATCCTCCAACTCGAACGCCCTGTGCAGCGCCAGCACCAACAGCGCCACGGAGATCCCGATGCCCTCGCCGATCAACAGGTCCTTCTCGGCAATCTCGTTGATCTCCACTTCCAGCGTGGCCTCACCCGTGACGAGGACCTGAAAAGAGCCACTCTCGTTGGCCTCATCCACAACCTGGTGGACCTGATCGATCTCCTCCCTGGCGTCTTCCGGTATCACCAGAGGCAGGAAGGTTGTGTGGCGGTCCGCGGAGACCAGCGACTCGTCGCCCGTCAGGTAGTAGTGCGTCCCACCGGCAATCACCTCATCGCCCAGAGCCGTAAAATCGCCGTATAGCTCCTCGACGTAGCCCTGAACGCCGGGTCGTCCACCGTCAGGGTGGTGGAGCGGACGATGGCGATCTCGTCGATGGTGTTGTTGGATTCCCCCAGTCGCTCGCGCAGCAGGTTATCGGCCTGCACGGATTCTGGGTTGTTCGTGAGGGTCTCTTCCGTCGTCAGCGCGTCTCCCAGCAGCGTGCCCACTAGAACCACCGCTACTACGAGGACCGCCAGCCAGGCACCGATGGTCGTCCACCGATGTCGAGCACTGGCGCGGGCCAGACTCTCTGCTGACAGATTCAGCTTCATTGTGGGCCTCCTTTGACTTGGGTTTAGTTGTTGATCCGCCGCCTCACACGGTGATGACGACCTTGCCTATGGCATGGTGTCCAAGCATGTGGGCGACCGCGTTCCCGGCCTCGCTGAGCGGGTAGACCTTGTCGATGACCACGTTGACGTCGCCGGATTCGAGGAGTGTGGCGAGGGCATCCAGGTTCTCGCGGTTCACCACACAGGTGACGAACTGCACATCGGTCGAGCCCCGCCCCATCATGGCCGCCCGCGCCGCCCTCGGCAGGCCCGCGAAAAAGCCTCCCGTGTTCCCGATGCTGTTTGGAATGAGCATCCCGTTGGGTGTTAGCACCTGAGCCGTCGCGGAGGACGGGTGGTTCATCACGTTGTCGAGGATGACGTCGTAGCGCTGCTCGCCGCGGGTGAAGTCCTCCTCCGTGTAGTCGATGACGTGATCCGCGCCGAGGGACCGAACCAACTCGAGGTTCCTGGTGCTGCACACGCCGGTGACCTCCGCACCGAGCGCCTTGGCGATCTGCACCGCAAGCGTCCCGACGCCTCCCGACGCGCCGTTGATCAGGACCCGGGTCCCTGGTCCGACCTTGCCCACGTCGCGGATGGCGATCAGCGCGGTGAGGCCCGACATGACAGATGCTGCAGCCTCCTCGAAGGTGAGTCTGACGGGCTTCTTGATGAGCTTGGACGCCGGAGCCACAGTGAACTCCGCGAACGTGCCCGGTGTCGCGAGGGTGTCAGCCCACGATGACCCGAACACCTCGTCACCGGGCTGGAGGTCGGTCACGTTCTTGCCGACGGCCTCCACGACCCCGGCGATATCGGTTCCCCGCACTGGGGTGGGCGGCTTCCGGAGCCCAAATTTCAGTCGAAGGATGTAGGGGACTCCGGCCACCGTGATCCAGTCCGGGGTGTTCACGCTGGTGGCCCGCACCCGAATCAGAACGTCGTCGTCGCCGACCGATGGTCGGTCGATCTCTTCCAGCTTGAGCACCCGCTGCGGCGCCCCGTACCTTTCCTGGACAATGGCCTTCATCGTGCTCCCCTGATCCGGCACCGGCGCCGAGGCCGGCTCGTGGCGCATCGCTGATCCCGACCCAGACCGAGTTTTGGGTGAGGGCGATACGGCGCGGGCCAGGTTTTCTGTGGATAGATTCAGCTTCATTGTGGGCCTCCTTTGATACTTAGGTTTGGTCTCTGATCTGGTGCGTTCACCGCCGACTGTCTCAAATCCCCATTTTTCCTCCTTATGTCTCTGTCGAATCTCCAGCCGAACTACCCCTGTTTCGTATTGCTGTGCGGCCCTGCAACTCGCCTCACTGACAGCAACGGCAGGCCAAGGTCACGGATTCGAATGATGACGCCATGCAGCGCGGCCTGGTCAACGACCGGTCCCACCAGCACAGTGGTGCCATCTTCTTGAAGGTGTATGGCCAGGCCCCCAAGCCAGTCCGACCAGCGGTCGTCGAGGTGCCCCTTCACTCGAATTCGATAGGTATCGGCCATCGCAAAACCCCAACTGCTCGATTCGGTCGTCGTCATAGGCACAATTTACGGCTGAGGGATGCCCGTCGAATCAGCCGAAGGGTGCAGCCGGGGGTGTAATTAGGGGGTGTAGTTGGAGATGCGGGAGGTGAGAGCTAACGAGCGGTATGAGATCAGGAGACGGTGATGTGAGCCGCCTGGCCTGAGGCAGACGATATGGACCGAGTCGAACCTCTTACAGCAGGTTCAGCTCATTTGCCCGCGCAACAGCCTCGGTGCGATGACTGACACCCAGCTTGCCGTAGGCATTCGCGATGTGACGCTTCACGGTGGACAGACTGATGAAGAGCTGCTCGGCGATCTCCTGGTTCCTCATTCCTGCCGCAACGAGACGCAGGATCTCGACCTCTCGTCCCGTTAGCGGCTCGGCCAGGGACAGGGCGCGTTCCAGCGGTTCGAGAGCAGAGGGCAGGTCGTCCTGCGCCTCGTGAGCAAGCGCCTGCTGCACCAGGATCTCGATCACGCTCCCGGTCCTCCCACCTTCTTCGGCCGCTTTCCGGAGTCGCTCCAATAGGCCCATTGCCTCATCTATGGAGCGGTCTGCCCGGTCGCTCCTGTAGCGGGCGATTAGCACTCTCGCCAGGGTTACGTGCTCGAACTCGCGAATGTAGCTAAGGTCGTCGTCAACAGACAGGCCCCGCTCACGCACCCAACCCAGGGCTTCGGTCAACCTACCCTGCGCAACGCGAATCCGTGTCTTCAACGCCGCTATAGGACGCAGATCAGGGACAGGAGTCCTGTAATACAGGCGCTCTGCCTCGTCAAGCAGGTCGAGAGCGCCGTCCAGGTCTCCCTGGGCCTCCTTTATCTGAGCCAGAGCAGCGCACCGGCGATGCTGCCAATCCGGCGCCGCAGCGCGCTCGCCCAGCTCCTTGCTTTTCAGCAGGAGCTGTGTAGCGGCCTCCAGATCGTCGTGCTCACGTTGTAGCTCACTTAGCCCGACGTACATGTCAGCTGTTCCCCGCGGTACAGGCTCGCCCTGTTCCATCGCGAGCTGCAATGACTGCTGATATGTAGCTACCGCCTCGTGCAGGCGACCTTGCGCCATCCTTATGTCGGCCAGGATATACGCGCCACTTGTGTTGTGTTGGATGTCGCCGCCCAATTTAAGACTGGCCATGCCATCGGCAAAAATCCCGTAGGCTGCATCTAAGTCTCCGCTGGTCAAATATGCGAGCGCCAGGAGCGCAGTTGCAACTCCGCGCAAGAGATGGTCTCCCTCGGGCAAGAGTTCGAGTGCCCGCCGAGCGTATTCCGCGGTGCCGGGCACATCGCCGACAGCCCCGGCACGAGCGGCACGGACAGCGGCGATCATTCCCGGTAGAGACCGAAACTCCTCTTCATCCACGACTACCATCTCCACCAATGGGGGTTCCTGTTCTTCAGAGGTATCTGAAGTGGTCTCCAGCCATCGTTCAGCGTCTCGCAGACGCGGTTCAATAGCATCCACCTGGCCGGTGTGGAGCAATACCCAGGCATAAATCCCACTGAGCACGGGCCTGCTTCCGACCAGCGCGTCCGGTAGCGCCTTCAGCCAACCAAGCATGGTTTCCTGTCCACCCGTAAACATCATTGGTCGCCCTACCGGCTCCATTAGGCCCGCGGCTCGCTCGAAGTCCTCGCCGGCAAGAGCGTGGCGGATCGCATCGGCCGGCAGACCGTTGTGCTCGTACCACTCGCTTGCCCGCCGATGCAGGATAGGTACTCGATCGGGCTGCTCCTCCATCGCATGCGCACGGAGAACGTCTGCAAAGAGGTGGTGATAGCGATACCACTGGCGCTTATCGTCCAGCGGGACGACAAACAGGTTGCCTCGCTCCAGGGCCTCCAACCGCCCTTTGCCTTCTCCCTGGTCGGTGACGGCATCGCACAGCGGGCCACTCAACCGGTCGAGAATGGAGGTCTGGAGTAAGAAGCTCCGGACACGTTCGGGCTGACGCTGCAGCACCTCTTCGACCAGATAGTCCACGATGTACCGGTCATCTCCAGCGAAAGCCTTTATGAACCCGGAAACGTCCTCTCGCCCCCGCATCGAGAGTGCCGCCAGCTGGAGCCCCGCGATCCAGCCTTCGGTCCGCGTCTCCAGGGCCGCCACATCAGCTGCCGAGAGGTCCAGCCCCATCACCTCGTTGAGGAAAGCAGCCGCCTCGTCGGGAGCGAAACGCAGGTCGGAGGCCCGTAGCTCAATCGATTCGCCGCGCCCTCGGAGGCGAGCTAGGGGCAAGGGTGGGTCGGAACGGCTGGCAATGACAAGGTGCATCTGAGGCGGCAGGTGGTCAAGAAGAAAGGCGATTGCGCTGTGGACAGGCTGGGCATCGACAACATGATAGTCGTCGAGGATGAGAGCGAAGTCGTCCTCGATCGCATTGATTTCATTGATCAAGGTCGTCAAGACCGACTCAATCGGTGGAGGCTGAGGCGAATGCAGCAGGGAGAGGGCGTTCCCGCCAACCCCGGACCGCATCGTCTGCAGTGCCGTGATGAAGTAGGCCCAGAAGAGCGCGGGGTCGTTGTCGCTCTGATCGAGTGAGACCCAACCTGTGGCCCGTTCGCTGGCCGGGGTAGCTGCAAGCCATTCAGCCAGCAGCGTCGTCTTGCCGAAGCCCGCTGGCGCGGAGACGAGGGTCAGCTTGCGCTCGATCCCTTGGTCCAACCGTTCGATCAGTCTCGGACGCGATACGAGACCGGGACGCCACTTGGGGATATAGAGCTTGGTCTCGAGTAACGGGCTTGTAGCGGCCCCCTGTCCTGGCGCATCAACCATAGGCGAATTATACGCCTGGCCGATCATCAGGCACCGGAGGAGAGTGACGTCTACGCTGGCTGCGGGCCGTAGAGGGACTCGAAGTGAGGCTAGGAACCCTGGGTTTGCCCAGTCGAGGCCAGACCGCGGACACTAATCTGCCTGGTAACTATACCCTCTAAGCACGTACAGCTACCTGCGTCGGGAGGCCACTAGCCTGCCAACGAGAAGTGGCAGGAAGATCGGGAAGAAGATAAACCACACTGGCGCTCCGAAGAGAAATAGCGCGGCGAATGTAATGATAAATGTCACGAATGCGGCCAAGATAGCCAGAAGCATTGCTAGCCTCCCAGCTTTGGAGGCATTATAGCACTGTGTTTTTACCCCGGTTTCACCCCGATTATTGAATCTGAGGCTTAACAATTAGGCCCAACCAGGGTTCTTCCCAAGCAGAGGGTCGCGGGTTCGATCCCCGTCTCCCGCTCCAGATACGATTTCTGCCATCGAGAGTCCCAAAATTCCGGTGGTTTTCCAGTAGTCAGATGTTCTCCCCACCTCGGTTCTGTATCTGGCGGGCTGCACCTCTGACTTCACGTAGATACGAATTCGAGGCCATCTGTGATGCAGGCAGATGGCCTCGCGCTGCTCGCGCACCTGGTTGTACAATTAGCGCCGTGACCAAGCGGACTCGACTATTCCAAGCACTCCGCGAGAAGCAACTCAGCGGCAAGTGCGGCAACCATGTTGTCGCCTTCATCCAGGCGGCTATGAACCACCCACCAAAGTATCCGTCAAACCCGGGTCACTCCAGATCGGACGATGGCGATGGAACCATCAGAAGTCCAGCGCGCAATTGAGGCCGGGAGGTCGGCGGCCTCCACGCTAGGCCTTCGAGTCGAGGATGCGGTCGTTGTCCACAACTCGAACCGGATCGCCGTTAGCCTGACCCCTTGTGACGTTCTCGCACGGGTCGCTCCGCTCGAACTTCTCCATCCCGACGCGGAGTTCGAAGTCGAGGTTGCTCGCCGTCTCGCCGAAACCGATGGCCCGGTGGCTGCGCTTGAGCCTCGGGTGGAGCCGCGCGTTTACGTGCGGGACGGCTTCGTCGTTACGTTATGGACCTACTACGAGCCTGTATCGCCTCAAGACGTCGCGCCAGCCGAGTACGCGCAGGCGCTCGCGCGGCTGCACGCTGGCATGCGGGAAATCGATCTCCCTGCGCCGCACTTCACGGATCGAGTCGCGGAGGTGCAGTGGCTGATTGGCAACCGCGCCCAGACTCCGGAGCTCGGAGATGCGGACCGGGAGCTCTTGAGCAACACGTTGCGAAAGATGAGGTGGGCGATCGGTCAGCGGGGCGCCTCCGAGCAGCTGCTGCACGGCGAGCCGCACCCTGGCAATTTGCTCAGGACGAAGAACGGGCTGCTGTTTGTAGACCTCGAGACGTGTTGCCGCGGACCTGTCGAGTTCGACATCGCCCATGCGCCCGAGGAAATCAGCGAGCACTATCCGGCTGCTAATCAAGACCTGCTTCGCGAGTGTCGGATCCTAATGCTTGCGATGATCGCAACGCGGCGCTGGGATCGAGACGACCAACTCCCGAACGGGCGCCAACTGGGCACAGAGTGGCTCGGCCAGATGCGGGCAGCGCTCGATCGCTACGGATTGGATGTCTGAGGGTGGCCTCACTCAACCTGTATCAGTTTGGTGATCACCTTGTGCAGGGTACAATGATTCCGGAAGCAAAGGGCTAAGACGGGCCAAAATCGACGATCCCATATCTGGTCAAGACGAATTTCGCGAACCTAAGCTTCCCAAGCAGAAGGCTTTGGGCTTCCGTCTAAGGCCGACACGGCGGTCCCCCGACGGGGTGTCGGCTTGATCCATCGCTTCGGGAATGGCCTAGGGCTATTTCACCGCCGGTCGCGCTACTCGGGCGGGACGCCCTGGAAGATACCGAGCATCTCCACCATTCGCGCCCTAACCGCCTCCTGGATGGCGGGTACGCCCTTTGGCAGCCCACCGTAGATCGCACCCGTGACGGGCTTCTCGGTCTTCGGGTTCTTGGCGTATTCGACAGCCTCGGCGAGATCGGTGGCGAACTCGTCGGCCACACCCTCCTGCGTTTGCGGCCGCGTTACGCACATGTGGATGGCGTTGGGGTGCTGCTGGCCGTTAAGCCGCCAGCCGCGCTCCCGCATGAAGTCGTTGACGTGATAGATGTCGAACTCGTTGGACGTGAACGAGAAGCAAAACGTCGGCTCGCCCATGATCCGCAGCTCAGAGTGGCGCCGCACGGCGTCCTGCATCGCGAACGACGTCTCGAAGATGCGCTTGGCGTACTTGAGATAACCCTCGCGGCCGAGGCTGACCATCGATGCCCAAGTCGCCGCCAACAGGCCGCCCGAGCGGCTTCCGGCGATCCCGGGCGAGATGTACTTGCCACCCGACCAGTCTTGCAGCATGAAGTACAGGCCCTCACGCAACGACTTGTCCCGGAAGGCAACGACCGATGCGCCCTTGGGCGCATAGCCATACTTGTGTGTGTCTGCCGAGATGCTTGTCACGCCGGGCAGCCGGAAGTCAAATACGGGGATGTCGTACCCGAGCTCCTGCCCCCAGGGCAGGATGAAGCCGCCGAGGCAGCCGTCGACGTGCAGGCCGATCTCATGCTTCAGCGCAAGGTCCGAAAGCTCCTCGATCGGGTCGATCGTTCCGTAGCCGTAGTTGCAGGCCGAGCCGATCAACGCAATCGTGCGCGGCGTGATGTGGTTTCGCACGAAGTCAACGTCGACGAGCGTCGTCTCCGGGTCGATCGGCGCCTGCACGACATCGATGCCAAACAGGTGTGCGCCCTTGTGGAAGGCGGCGTGCGCCGTTTCCGGGAGAATGATCTCCGGCTGGGTGATGTCGCGCTCTTTGCGGTACTTCTCGCGGTAGGCGAGAAGCGCGTGCAGGATGCTGTCCGTACCGCCGGAGGTCACAGTCCCGCAGGGCGTCGCGTCTGAGACCGCCTCCGCGTGCAGCATATCGAGCGTCATGGCGATGATCTCGCCCTCGAAGCGTGTTTCGCTCGGGCACATGTCCCGTTGTAGCGCGTTCACGTGCGAGTAGAGCCCGAAGGCCTCCTTCATGAAGCCGTAGTGCTCCATATCGCCGCAGTACATAGTTCCGGAGCACTTGCCGGTCTGCCAGAACGCGTCCTCCTCCTGCGCGATCTCCCGCAGCTCATTGATGATCTCATCTCGCGGCCGGCCCTTCTCAGGCAGCCTCCGGTTGACGCCGAAGCGCTCTGCGTAGGGGTAGCTTCTGTTAGCCACGTCACACCTCCATGTCGATCATTGTGCGTTGAGAGAATCGAATATTGGCCTGTTGCGATCAAAGGCTGCTAGGAACTGTTCGAATAGTCGGTCGTAGACTGCGCTTTGTTCCGGCCGTGGTTCGTACGGGCGCCGGACACGGTTGAATTTCGGGAAGTCGGCCATCTCCAGGAGACCCAGCCGCTCGAACCCCAGAAACGCCGTCGTCCTGGTGATGCAGTGGCGCGGCTCCTCCAGCTGCAGAAGCGGGCGGCCCATCACGTCGGCGAGTATCTGCGACCATTCGTCGGAGAGTGCGCCGCCGCCGGCAAGGCAGATCTGCTCGAACTCCTTCCCAGAGAACTGCTCGACGTACGGCAGCAGCCAGCGCAAGTTGTAGGCCACACCCTCCAGGATCGACCGCACCATGTGCGCGCGGGTTGTGCTGAGCGATAGGTTTAGAAAGCCGCCGCGCGCGTTCTGGTTTGACGAGGGCGCGTTTGAGCCGGTGAGCCAGGGCAAGAACAGAACGCTTCCGCTGCCCGCTGGCGCCTCGCGAACGAGGTCATCGACGCGACCGAACATATCCTCGGTCGTGTGGTCGGCGAGAGCGTCGGACGCAAACGTAACGTTGGTCAGGAAGTGATCCAGCGCCTTCGCCCCAATGCCGTTTTCGGCGATGGCGACGTAACTGCCCTTTATGGGGCTGGGACTGCTGACGATGGCGTGCTCTAGGTCCGATGCCTTGTTAGCGAGATGAGCGAGCACCTGGCTGGTCGTGCCGATGTTGATTCCCCCGTGGCCTTCTTTGAACGTACCTGTCCCAACGGCCACAGCCTGCGTGTCGTTCAGCCCCGAGAGTACCTTCGTGCCTGGCGAGAGCCCCACCTCGGCCGCGACCTTCGGGCGAACCGTACCCACCGATGACAGCACAGGCACGAGATCGGGAAGCTTGTCACGGTCGATCCCCGACATCTCGATCAGCGTCTCGTCATATTGCACGGCCTCGAGCTGCCGGTTGTCGGTGAGCACCATCATGAGGGCGGTGCAGGCGTTCGCGGTCAGCTCGCCGGAGAGCCGCGCCGTCAGGTAGTCCATGGGCTCGAGGAACTTGATCGTGCGCTCGTAGACGCCCGGGCGCGCCTTCTTGACCCAGAGCATGTGCGAGAGCGAATCGTTTCCAGAGGGAAGCGGCATGGCGCCGTGGATTTCGATCCAGGTCGCGATTGCCTGCGGATGCCGGCTGTAGATATCACGTGAACAGGGAGCGCCGCGGCGGTCCATCCAGAGGATGAGGTTCATCACCGGCTTGCCGGAGCCGTCCACGGGCACGACGGACGAGAACTGGCTCGCTACGCCTACACCTATGATCTCCGCGGCGGGTCGGCCAGCCTCCTGGATCACCTGCTTCATCGCGCTCTTCGTCGCGTTCCAGATCGCCTCTGCGTCCTGCTCCGCACCATCGGGCGGGACAAGGACGGTCTCTACGGGCCGATAGGTCGAAGCCACGATCTCCCCATCCTCGCTGACCAGGGCGGCCTTGAGGCCGCTGGTCCCGAGATCGATCGAGAGAATGAGGCGAGGGTTACTCAAGGTCTTTGTTGTCTCGCCAGGGCAAGCTTGCCCGCATGCGTACTGAATCGACGTCTCATAGCAGGATCATCCTAGCACTGAACCGGAGGCCCCGCTTGGCAGCTGCCTCTATTCCTCCGCACTCCCTCATCGGTCGCCGTCCACGCCTTCACCGCCGCCCACGTCTACCGGTTCCTGGGTTATGTCGCGGACACGGAAGTCTCCTCCATGACTCAGTGGCGTAGGCAGCGCGAGACAAGAGCCTTCTTCTCCTGGCTTCTCTGCCACGACTACATCCCGACTAACCCCTTCGCCAAAGTGAAGAACATCAAGATGCCACAGAAGCTCATCCAGCCCTTCACCCAGGAGAAGGTCCTCACCCCGGTCGCTTGCTGCGACGCGGACAGCTGCAAAGGCACCCGAGACCGCACCCTCATCCTCGTCCTCCACGACACGGGCCTCCGAGCCGCGCGCGGGACCTGCTGATGGTACCAAGGTACCGCCAGAACCAGTGGCTCTATACTGACTCCTTGTTACACTGTGAGAGGGCCGTGAAAGGGATGGTTGAATGAGCGACTTTGTAGCCTACAAACTTGAGCACCCAATCTGCACCATCACCCTCGACGACGGCAAGGTCAATTGCCTGTCTCCGCAGATGCTTGCCGAGGTGAATGCAGCGCTGGATCGTGCCGAAAAGGACCGTGCGGCCGTGGTACTGGCTGGTCGCAAGGGCAAATTCAGCGCCGGATTCGATCTCGCGGTAATTGGCAGAGGGGGTAGCGACGCCGTCGACATGTTGATTAACGGCTTCCGCCTGGCCGAGCGCCTGCTCTCATTTCCTATGCCAGTCGTCATTGCCTGCACGGGCCATGCCCTGGCCATGGGCTCGTTCTTGCTGTTGTCGGTAGACTATCGGATTGGCGCCGACGGCGCCCACAAGATTGGAGCCAATGAAGTGGCGATCGGCATGACTATGCCGCGCTTCGGCGTGGAGATTTGTCGGCAGCGCCTGGCGCCTGCCCATTTTCACCGCGCCGTCATTTCCGCCGAAATCTATTCCCCTGCCGGGGCTGTCGAGGCGGGATTTCTCGACCAAGTCGTCCCGGAAGATGAACTGATTGCTGCGGCCCGCGACAAGGCCACGGCGCTGGCCAGCCTCAATTTGCACGCGCACGCGGCCACCAAGCTACGCGCGCGGGACAAGGCGTTGCGGGCCCTTCGCGAGGCGATCGAAGCTGACGAAGCGGACCTCCGCTAGTAACATGGCGCTCCCGACAAGCGGTGCTTTCGCCAGTCGAAACTGCTAGCGCCCCCGCTGGAGCCAAGATTGTCCTCATCAGCCTCCGGGACAGCAACAACGAGATCTACGTCATCAGCGTTGACGGGACGGGCGTGACCAACCTGACCAGCTTCCACGACGATGACTGTGACCCCGTGTGGTCGCCCGACGGTAGCCGCACAGCCCGACGCCCCGATCTAGGGGCGCGCTAAGTTCCCTTAGGACTCCCGTCCCCACAACGAGAGCACATGCCCTTGATCCGGCTTCGAGCGTCCCTCTAGGACGTCCCGGTACACGCGCTCTACCGCATCGCGTCCAGTGTGATGGACAACGCTCAGCCACTCGTCGCTTGAGTCGCGGAACCGCACCCAGACCTCTCCTATTCGCTCCTGCAGGCCGGCCGCGCCCCAATCCTGGCTGCGCTTCTGTATTTGGCTCGGTGCGAAGAAGAACTTGGGAGTAGCTCCGGGAAGATCGCTCGCTAGCGGGCTGGCGCTCCAGTGCGTCCCGCCGACCAGGCAGCTGTACTTTATTTTGTCACCGTAATGATGGTGGAGCCCGTCAATTACGTCACCGTCGCCTGAGTGATCCACCAACACAACCGGCACGTCTGCCGCGAGCGACCTGAGATCGTCGTAGGCGACCGCCTCATCATAGAACCCCAGGCCATCCACAAAGGATATGTTGCCGCGCGAAGTCAGCCCGATGACCTTGCCGCGCCCTCGCTGGGCGAGGAGAAACGCGAGCGCGATCGCCGTCTTGCTAGAGGCGCTGGTGATCACGAAAGTCTGCGCGCCGAAAAAGTCGTTGTCAGCGAGGAAATCATCGACCAGGAAGGACGTAAAGAAGAGCCCCCACAGAAGCATGTGCTGGTCCTCGCGCTCGGCTGTGTGGAACGGGTCGCCCCTGACCCGGGAGTACTGTCTGTAGACCAGCGCCGTTTGCTGTCGGTGCGGAGCGGCGTCTATATACTGCCGTGGAGTGACCCCGTCCGCCTCGATCGCGAGATGGGTAGACATCGGGAAAAAGCCGAAGACACGATCTCCTTCGGGCACGTCGGGGTGGCTCGATCGGATAACATCTCCGAAGCCCATCGCGGGCAGTCGGCCCCATCCTTCCTCTGTCGGGAAGAACCGCCAGTATCCCAGCGCGTCTCCCGCCCGAGCGTACGAGATGTTGTTCGACGTGAACGCGAAACGGTCAACCCGGAAGAGCACCTGCCCAGGCTGCAGCTCGCTCTCTACGGCCGCCGGCACAAACCGGCACTGCCGCCAGTCATCTCGCTTCACGATGAAGTCCAGGCCGTCATGAAATTCCGCCGTCACGACGGCATCTCCGTCGCCGCCAGCAGCCACTGGCTCTCGAGGCCGGCCTCGCGGTGCGCGCCGATGTCGTTCTGCACGTACGGGTCGCTGGCGATCTCGAGGAACGCCTTGCGCGACGGGTACTCGACGAGTCCCACGGTGTGGAACCCCTCCCCATCCTCGCCAATCACCTGCGAGTCGACCTGGCCGACCCAGATGAAGCGGCCCCCCTTCGACTCGACGAACTCCCGCATCTTGGAGGCGTAGCGCATGTAGGCTTCCTGACCGGAGACGCCCTCGTCAGCGGCATCCGCCCGCGGCTTGAAGCGCAAGAGGTTGACCATGACCACCGGCTGATCCTGCGGCCCTGCCATAAGCTTCTGCATCTGCTCCGGGGTTGGGTAGATTGCCATCATTCAACTCCTCGGGACGATAACGGTATGGTAGGCCCCTCAAAGGCTGCGGTATGAGGGCTCCGCCGTCCCTCAATGGGTCAAGGCGTCTACTATCGACGACTTCAACTGCGTAAGGCTAGCGCAGAGATGCCGGGCGGTCAAGGGCTTAGTTGCCAGGGTTGTTGGTATCCGCTAACACTGCCTGAGCACGTGGTCAGAGAGGTATCTTGGGTGCTAGCATCAGGTTGATGCTGGCTAAACGTGCGAGCGGAGTCCTCCTGGTGACGATTGCGTCTGCGGCACTCTTCGTAGCGGCCTGCGGCAGCGGCGACCCTGCGGGGATGCCGACCGTAAAGCCGAGCGAGGCTTCCCCCACGCCGGAGACACCGGGCTCTCTGAGAGATGTGGGGCAGTGGGAGCAACGGGCGCCCGTGGCGACACCACGGTCTGAAGTAGCCGTGGCTGAGGTACTTGGGAAGATCTATGTGATCGGCGGGTTCGACGAGTCAGGGATTCCAACCGCGAGAGTAGAGGCCTACGATCCTGTCACCGACGAATGGAACGAGGTCGCACCACTACCGCAGCCTCGTCACCACGCAGCTGCTGTTGGCCTCGACGGCAAGCTGTACGTGGTTGGAGGGTTCGAGGTCGGGTTTGATGATCCACGTGATAATCTGTACGTACTCGATCCCACATCGAACACCTGGGACGAGAAGAGCCCGATGCCGTCGGCAAGAGGAGCGCTTGCAGCCGCCGTGGTTGGGGGCCGAATCTACGCGATCGCTGGCGTCCCCGGCGCAGCCGCGGCGAACTCCAGCGCCGTTGAGGTTTATGAACCCCTGTCCGACTCCTGGACCGAGGCTGCGCCGATACCCACGCCCCGCGATCATCTGGCGGTCGGAGTTGTTGATGGTAAAATCTATGCGGTCGGAGGGCGCACCTCATCCGACTTTGGCCGTAATCTGGACGCTAACGAGGAGTACGATCCCGCCATCGACGACTGGACTGTACGGGCGCCCCTTCCTACGGCTCGAAGTGGAATAGGCGCCGCCGTCGTCGACGGCCTCGTCTACGTCGTCGGGGGCGAAGGCTCTGAAGGAACGTTTGACGAGAACGAAGCCTACGACTCCACCTTCGACTCTTGGAAGACGCTCCCGCCTCTGCCGACTGCTCGGCATGGGATGGGCGCTGCTGCGATAGCCGGTGCGATCTACGTTCCTGCCGGAGGCCCGACCGCTGGCCTGTCCGTGACGTCCGCGAACGAGGTGTTTGTTCCCTAACGTCGCATCGGCCACACTAAGGCAGAATAGTGACCGTCGCCAGGGACCTGGCCGACCGGTAAACCCTCATCTCAACCCACTAGGAACAGCACTATCCCAACACCGAAAGCTACGAGGCCCGCTGCGCCCGTTAACGGGCGGCCCGCTGCTGGGCACTGCTTCCCCGCTATCGCCATCATGATCATTCCAGCGAGAAGGAGAACGGTATGGGCAGCCAGACAGGCATTAGCAGATCCAGGTGTTCAGCAGAAGGCTACTACGGTAGGACTGGCTCCAAGCACGCGGGGTCGTCGTTTTTGACTGAGTTGACGCGGGGCGAGACGGGCGTGCTCACCAGCAGGTCGTCGCTGGCGGGAACGAGAAGCCCCTTTAGCGCGGAGTGATCGTCTCGCCGGGAGTAGAGCCACTCATCGACAACCTCTTCCGGCAGGATGACCGGCATCCGGTTGTGGACGGGCTCCAGCGTGGCGTTGGCGTCCGTCGTAATGATGGTGAACGTCGGCTCCCACTCGCCTGGCTCTCGCTGCCAGGACTCGTAGAGCCCAGCGAACAGCAGCAGACCGCCGTCGGGCCGGTGGAACCAGATGGGCTGCCGCTGTTCCTTCGGCCCCGCCCACTCGAAGAAGCCGTCCGCTGGCACGGCGCATCGCCTCTTCTTGAACGCATCCCTGAAGGCGGGCCTCTTCTCCAGCGTTTCGGCGCGGGCGTTTATCTGCCTGTAGCCGATCTTCGGGTCTTTGGCCCAGTGGTTGATCAGGCCCCAGCGGGCATGGAGCAGCTCGCGGTCCTCGTACTCCATGCGCATGATCCAGTGTCGGTTAGTGGGAGCAATGTTGTATCGGGGCCGGTAGCTATCTTCGGGAAGCTGCCCTAAGGGAACACCGAGTTCGCTTGCCAGGCTGACGCGGTCCTGCCTGGACAGTGTGAAGCGCCCGCACATGCACTCAGTGTAGCAGCCAGATTATTGCCCGTCAGGGCCAGACAACAATAGACACTAAGTTCCCATAGTATATCCCTTCGGGAACCTGGCGGGATCGCAGCGCCTGTTGAACAGAGACAGCAGGCGCTTGACGTAAAAGAACGTCTGTTCTTATACTTATCTCCACTGGACCGCCCCATGCTTATCGCCTGCGTACACATCCCACGATTCGCCGTTGAGGCTGAGCGGCAACGCCGACGGGACCTCGCCACGCGTCTGGTCCTAATCGGCGACGCCGCAGTCCTGGACTGCTCCATTGGTGCTGAGACCTCTGGCGTCAAGCGCGGGCCGCAAGCCACGTCGGGCTAGGCCACCTGACCCAGCCCGCGCTACAACTGCCTTCCTACGACCTACGGCAGCGCCAGACAACAGCGCCACCCAAAAGGCCTGCTCAACTATGCCCAAATAGCCGACCTACGCCGAGCAGGGTTTTCGGAGTAGACCTCGTTAGGGATTCAGAAAAGTTGACCGCCAAAACTTCGTCTATGATCATTTCGTACATATTAATGTAGAGAGTAACGCACCTAGGAACGATGGAGGGCGCATGGCCACGGTAAAGATCAGCAAGCGCAAGCGTGCCGAAGAGGCGTTGCAGGAAAGCGAAGAACGATTTCGAAACGCTTTTGAGTACGCCGCTATTGGCATGGCCATTGTAAGCACAGACGGTCTCTTCCTGAAGGTAAACCGCTCTCTCGTCGAGATGCTGGGCTATTCGGAGCAAGCACTACTCGCAACAAACTTCCAAGCCGTCACACACCCAGACGACTTAGATGTGGGCATCAAATACATGCAGCAGATGCTGGCCGGCGGGATCGACTCATGCCAGTTTGAGAAGCGATACGTCCATAAGCTCGGACACGAGGTATGGGCCTTGTTGAGTTTCTCGCTGCTTCGCGATTCCGAGAGCAGGCCGCTATACTTTATCTCCCAGATCCAGGACATTAGCGGGCGCAAGCGGGCGGAGGAGGCGCTCCAAAAGGCCAGGGAGGAGCTGGAAGGCAGAGTAGAGCGCCAGATGCTGCGGCGGAACCCGTACAGGCTCACCTTCCGCGAGCTCACGGTGCTCCATCTGGTGGGCGCAGGCAGAGCGGACAAGGAGATCGGGCTCGAGTTGGGCATCAGCCCCCTCACGGCATCCAAACACATTTCAAATATACTTGGCAAGATGAGTGCCGCCTCGCGTACCGAGGCGAGCGTGCGGGCTGTCAAGGAAGGACTTCTGGACTAGCGACGATTTACCTTCGCTTCCCGCAGCCCGGGAAAACCTCGGCGTCCTAGAATACGCTTGGCATACTGAGTAATTAGTACAGGTCTACTGAATCTTCCGCATGACTCCCGCGCAGCTTGGCCCCGACAATATGACTGCGGGCAAGCGGCATCTGAGCGTCAGAAAGGAGTAGGATGAGCTGTGAAGAAGCGTGGAATCGGGTTCGCCAGCTCGCGGGCCAATCGGCCAATGCGCACCAAGCATACGCGACGTTGGTGAAGGCTCTGCCTCTGACGACCGAAACCAGTGTGGTAATCGTGGGAGCGCGAGAGCGATACAAACAAGCTGACGATATGCTTTGTAGCGCAAGGCAAACCGCGAATAGGGCGCAGGAGCAGCACTAAGGCAGTCTCTCGGCCAATTCAAACTAGCCCACTACCTCCATTCGATCTGAGGTGGCAAGGTAGTGCCAAGCTGTCCCATGCCCTCAGAGAAGGCCGGCCCGCCCTTCGACGGTCTAGCTCCTCCCACGCCACGAGAACGCCTGTTCAGGCATAATCGCGGGGAAGTGGGGCTCCGCACCGGCACTACCACCCTGTAATGGGGTCCTAGGCCGCCTTCCTGCTCGCGTACGCGACGAACTGGCCGCGGCAGA